>NZ_JBHZPF010000046.1:0-45168 GCF_042787975.1 Peribacillus sp. YIM B13482 | reverse complement strand
TCGTTATCAATGGGGGCTAAGGAAAATGGCCCCGGTACAATACCGGGACCATTTATTAGCTGCTTAGGCACTTTTTTATACTGTCCGTAAAATGGGGCACAGTTCAAATGGGATAGCCGCTTTCTTAGTTTATTCCATCGAAATTCATGATTTTATCTTTTAAGCGGGACAGGATGTACGATCGTACGTGACTGTTTTTTTGTAATGGAATTTTGGCGATGAAGGATTGCATTTATTTCTCCGCCAATCACAAAAATCAGACCACTCAAATACAGCCATAGCATCAAGATGATGACGCCTCCTAAACTGCCGTATGTGGAAGAATAGTTGGCAAAGTTACTGACATAGAATGAAAATCCAAGTGATATTCCCAGCCAAAGTACAGTTGCGGTCACTGCCCCGGGGATGACATGTTTAATGGGAAAACTTTTATTAGGTGCAAAGCGATATAGAAAAGTCAGGACGAGTGAGATGACTGCAACTGCGATAACCCACCGTAATAAGCTGAATAAAATTTGCATTTCTTCAGGAATCGGAATGACTTGCTGTAATATATCGATGATGACTTTTCCGAAGACTGGGAGACCCAACATGACGATGAATGCTACAACCAAGCCTAATGTCAACATAATGGAGATGAAGCGGGCTTTAAGGAAATTCCTTGTTTCTTCGACATCATAAGCGATATTCATGGAATGGATGAATGCATTCATTCCGTTGGAAGCGGACCATATGGTGCCAAGGAAACCAAAAGTCAGTAAGCCGCCGTTCCGTTCAGATAATATGTTGATGATATTTTTCTCGATGACTTCCATCGTTTCCGTAGGCATGAAGGTTTTTATCGTGTCCAGGGCTGTCTGAATATCAATATTCAGATAGGGTAATATGGACAGCAGTAAAATGAGTAAAGGGAATAGTGCGAGTAAATAGTAATAAGCTTGTTCAGCGGCCAGCCCCGTTACACGATCTTCCTTTATTTCTTTAATCAGTTCCTTTGAAAATTTAATCGACTTATTCATTCGCATCACTCCTGAATAGTTACTTAGGTTATCTGCTTCTTTTCCCTCTGTTCATGTAAGTTAATCCTCAAAAATTAAAAGAAATTGAAATGGTCTTCCAAAGAAGAAGTCCCTTTCATGTTTAATCCGCCCGCTTGTAGAAGCTTGTAACAATGATATAACCTGCAATTACTCTAGTGATCGTATTTAATGTGGTGGATCCATTTTCGCCGAAATAACCAAAAACCAGCTTTGAGAGGGGCAAATCAATTTTAACTGCTTCAGAGAAATACAAAATCGGAATGATGGCGAAGTAAAGGAATGGCAAGCCAAGGATGACTATTTTTAGCGAATTCCCTTTTAAATTCCCTTTTTTGAAAAAATTTGCAGAATTCGGGGTATGGCGAGTACCATGCCCAGGAAAATCGGGAATGAAGATTCGAACAACAAGTACCCCTTAATCTCGTATGTTTCGCGGCTAAGCTTAAATAGGTGCTGTTGGTACTTTAATCCTATGAATAATCCGCCCGATAATACTACTAGGAATATTAAATATCTAATGGCTCTTTTCAAAGAAAGATTCATGTTTTTTGCCCCCTTTATAACAAGTATAATAATAACTAGGAAAATATGGAGGTTATTTCGAGCGTGTTATTATAGGTAAACGGAAAAAAAAGCCAGACAGCTTGTCTGGCTTTTTTATCTATTGCACTTCTTTTCCCTGTTCCTTTGGAACCTTGGGCGGGGTCCATTTGAAGACTTTATTTAGGATATTATAGATGTGTTTGGATTCTTTTGTAAGGATCGGCCCAAGAATCGCTAAGGTCAAAACATAAAGTGCCGCGAACGGGGTTAGTATAGGCATTAAACCGCCGGCAATGCCTAGGTTTGCCAAAATTATGGAGAATTCGCCACGTGAAACGATCGTTAAACCGATGTTTGCGGAAGCTCTGTGAGATAAACCGGATTTGCGTCCGGCAATCATACCAGCAACAAAGTTACCGATTATAGTGATGATGACAGCTCCAAGAACCATCCAGACAGCTCCACCAAGCGTCGTCGGATCGATACTCAATCCAAAGCTAAAGAAGAATATGGCCCCGAAGAAATCTCTAAAGGGAATGACAAGTTTCTCAATCCTGTCGCTGTGTTCCGTCTCAGAAAAGACTAGGCCGAGCAGTAATGCACCAATGGCTTCCGCAACATGAATCGTTTCCGAGAAACCTGCAATGAAGAATAGTAAAGCGAACACGACGATGATAAAAATCTCATCAGAGGTTATATTGAATAATTTGTTAAGGATCCCAGATGCTTTCCGGGCGATAACAAAAAATACAAGCATATACCCAATCGCGATAAAAGTGGAAAGTAACGTTCCCCAAATGGAACCAGAGGAGCTTAATACCAATCCGGATACGACTGATAAATAAACAGCGAGGAATATATCTTCAAACATGATGATGCCAAGGATAAGCTCCGTTTCATTGTTCCCGGTCCTTTTAAGGTCCACAAGCACCTTTGCCACAATGGCGCTGGATGAAAAGCTGATTATCCCCGTTAATATTAGTACTTCTTTTAAAGGAAGACCGAGAAGGAAACCATATACAAAGGCTAATCCGGCGTTGATTACAATGTAATACGTTCCGCCTGTCACGATATTTTTCCCGGACTTCATAAGCTTTTTAACGGAAAATTCCAGACCTAAGTAAAAAAGAAGGAATAAGATACCGACACGTCCGAGGAACGCTATGATTTCATCACTTTCAATGAAACGTAGGTCAATTAATCCGAATTGTGGGGCATGAGGGCCAACGAGCATCCCGATGATAATTAATAGTGGAACATTTGAGATTTTAAATTTACCTGCAACGAGAGCAGCCAATGCTACTAGAAGTAGGGCAGTTCCCACTTCAAAGACTAAATGGTCCATATGAGCTTAGTCACTCCTTTCGTCGGTCAATAATTCTCTTGTCAGGTTACGGATATCTTTTCTTTCCCCGGATATCACAAGGGTATCGCCTGTTTCGATGATAGAGTCGGGACCAGGATTATTCAGTTGTTTTTTTCCTTTTTTCGAATGGGCAATGACGGTTACGTTATAATTGCTCCTGATATCTATCGATCCGATCGTTTGATTGATGGCCTTGGAACCAGGTTCCACTTTGAACCATTCAATCACTAAGTCTCCCAATGACATTTCAATCGTTTCAAGTGCTTGTGGTTTATAAACCATTCCGCCTATGATGGAAGCCATTTGCCGTGATTCTTGATCGTTAAGGGTGATGCTCGATATGACGTCTTCATGTTCACTATCAAAATGGTATAATTCCCGACGGCCGTCATCGTGAATGACGATTACTAACTTTTCATCATTCCTTGTTATGATTTCAAATTTTTGACCAATACCAGGAAGTTCACTTTCTCTAATTCTCACTGGAATTCCTCCTTAAAATGTTGGTTAGAGTTTACAGAAGATAGCAGAATGTTATAAGTTAACGTCAATATTCGTCTTGAATTTCTTCTCCTTGGATATGCCGATGTATTTTAATGTCTCCGATGGACTTGAATGATGGTAATGCTTTTGTATCAAGGCTAGTGAAACTCCTTGTTTATAGGCATGGTAGCCAAAAGTTTTACGCATCGAACTTGCTCCGAATTTACCTGTCAGACCTGCACCTTCCACAGCATCATGGATAATCCGGTGCGCCTGTTGACGTGTAATTGGCTTTTTCGTCTTAGGGGAAAGAAATAAAAACTGACCTTCGATAACCTTCGAACCTTTAAGGTATTCTTGTAAGGCAGTTCGGACTTTCAGGTTCAAATAAATTTGGTTGACCTCGTCATTTTCCATCCGTTGCTCATAGAACTCCTTGATTTTTCCAGTTTCATCGAGAACGTTGGCGGCGGTGATTTCGAGCATTTCATTTATCTTCATACCAGTATTGATGCCAAGTACGAACAATAAATAATCCCGACTGGAATGAGCTCGTAAGTATGTTTTAATTTTGCTGATCTGATTGATATCCTTAAAGGCTTCTACATATTCCATAAGATCTTCTCCTCTTACCAATGTAACATAATTATATTGTATCACAACTTATGTTACATTGCATGAGTTTAGTCCTGGAGAAATAATCTTTCCCAAAAAGCAACGCATACTGTCGAACTAAAAACCATTTTCCTTATTCTCCACCCAAACGAGGTAAAATATATCAGGGAAGTTATTTAACTTTAAAATGTGGAGATTATTTTTAGCATCATGGGAACATCAGGCTTTGTAGATAAAAAAAAGAAACCCCAAGTTGGGATTCCTTCATCATTTTAATATACGGCTTTTTGTAATTTGTGAATGACCTCAAGTGAAAGCCCTGTTCCGATGGCAACTGATTCAAGCGGATTATCTGCAAGTTGGACTGGGACGACAATTTCATTCGTCAGCCATTCTTGTATCCCGTTGAGAAGTGCACCCCCGCCGGATAAAATGACACCTTGATCGACGATATCCCCGCTTAATTCAGGAGGACAGTCTTCCAAAGTGGCCCTGATTGCTTCCAATATATGAAGAAGCGATTCTTGGATGGCTTCCTGGACGTCAGTGGATGATATTGTAATCGGCTTTGGAAGACCCGTTACAAGATCGCGGCCCCTAACTTCCATGGTGATCACAGGATGTTCAACGAGTGCGTAGCCAATTTCTTTTTTTATTTCCTCGGCTGTTCTTTCCCCGATCAGCACATTATGTTTTTTTCTAACATATTGGCTGATATCTTCATCCAATTGATCTCCGCCAATTCTAATTGAATTACAAGAAACGACGCCGCCGTAAGATATGATTGCGACCTCAGTCGTGCCGCCGCCGATATCAACGATGACATTGGCAATGGGCTCTTCGACAGGCAGGCCTGCGCCGATTGCTGCCGCTACTGGTTCCTCGATAAGGTGGACCTGTTTGGCTCCGCAGCTTTTGACAGCATCCTGAATGGCCCTTCTCTCAACTGATGTGGAACCTGATGGTGTACAGACCACTACACTAGGCTTTCGAATCGATAAGCCTAATGCCTTACTTGCTTTTTTCATGATTTCCCGAAGCATTTGCGCGGTTACATTAAAATCCGCAATGACACCGTCCTTAAGTGGACGGATCGCAACGATATTTCCAGGTGTTTTCCCGATCATGTTTTTAGCATCCACACCGACTGCCAATACTTTATTAGTCTCTATATCAATGGCCACCACCGATGGCTCATTAAATACGATTCCTTTATTTTTACTGTAAACTAGCGTATTTGCAGTTCCTAAGTCAATGCCTATTTCTGTATTTGATAACATCTAGTCACCCCTCCATAAGAGTTTGACCCCTATATATTCATTCTACCTTTTGTAGCGAGTTTGTGGGGGTGGGAAATCTAGTAAATAGTGGAAATGCCGAACTGTTCCTATTCCATAGAGCGAAAACATGATGAAATATAAAAATGCGCTGGCGATGGAGAGCGGGGCCAACATTCTGCCTATTGCAGATGCTGCAAAATATTTCCCCTCATATGTGTAAGGGCAAGCTTGGATACAAATGCTTGCTGTTGACTACCAAATCGATCTGCACAATAGCCGCCAAATAAATTGGCCACGACGGCAAAAAAATGTGAAAGGATCAGCGGTAATCCAAGAAAAGGAAAATGAAACCCAGGATGACCGGCAAGGCAGATTTTTAAATTATTTCCAATCTCGTAAGTCATAAGTAATTCTCGCTTCCTCGTATTTTCCCCATCATACCCCTCGCTTCAGTTGAAAGGGTGCAAGACAGCTTTGAACCAGCTTATTTTATGTTAAAATATAGATGAAAATCCGCTTAGATAAAGTAGGTAATTTTGTGAGTGCAAATTTAATCGAGAGTAAGAGTTTTAGAGTCATCTTTACATCTTTTCTAGCTTTCCTGGGTGGATATGCGTTTGATTGCCTTGGGATATACTTACCATGGATGCTAGGACCATTATTCGTGGTGATGATTGCGAAAGTGAAGTTAGGGAAGTACATGTTTTGGTCTAAAACCTTTAGAAGCACAGGATTAGTCATTCTTGGTTTGCAACTGGGCAGTTCATTCACGAAACAATCGTTAAATGAGATGCTTGAATATTTGCCGGTTATGCTTTTTACGACAATCGCAATCATTTTGTTTACAGTTTTGACTGGCTGGTTTATAGGGAAGCGAATGGACTTATCATTGAGCACTTCCATGCTTGGCAGTTTTCCGGGAGGTCTATCCCAGATGGTGGTCTTAAGTGAGGAAATGAAGGATAGTGATGAAACGGTTGTAGGTTTCATGCAAACACTTAGGGTCATCCTTGTGATATCCATTGTTCCTTGGCTTGTGACCCATGTAATGTCAGTTGAATCAGGTGCGGTATTGGCCAAATCGGAGCGGCCGTTTTTCTTATTTGAATATGATGGGAAGTTAGCAATCATGATGTTGGCAACCTTGCTATTATTCATCTACATCACAAAGAAGGCGAATTTCCCGCTGCCTTTTTTACTAGGACCTCTCATGGCCGCAGCCTTATTTAATTTAGTAGGTCCAGGTGCCCCGCAAATTCCTGACTTTTGGCTGAACTTTTCACAATTGTTGATTGGCGCACATTTAGGCTACACACTGAAGGTTGATAATCCCCGACTTTTCAGAAAGATGTTCGGGGCCGTATTCCTCAGTAATGTCCTGTTAATTGGATTTTGCTATTATCTTTCCATTCAATTTGCTCCGATCCTATCCTTGCAGGCGAACGAATTATTTTTGAGCATGGCGCCAGGCGGCGTGGCCGAAATGGCAGTCACAGCCATGTCTGTACATGTGGATTTATCCGTTGTCACAAGCTTTCATTTATTCAGGATCTTATTCATTTTATTTTTTCTATCACCCATCATAAAATGGTTGGATGGAAGAATCCATGGGAAGCAGAAACAGGGACAAAGCTGACAGGCTTTGTCCCTGTTTTCAATATGGAATTACTATGTCGAAAACTTTTAGCATGTTGCCCATAAAAGGGTAGCACTCACGAGTAAAAGCACGAAACTCACGAGTAAAGCGGCGAAATTCACGAGTAAAAGCATGAAACTCACGAGTAAACCGGCGAAATTCACGAGTAAAAGCATGAAACTCACGAGTAAAGCACCGAAACTTAAGAGTAAATGAACAATTTTCAGGCGCAAAGCGAAACTCACGAACGAAACGCCTTGAAATTCCATTTTCGACGGAATTTTTACCTGGGCTATTGAAATATGCTGTTGAATTTGACCTTGCAAGTAGTGGAAAAGGTGGGATTTGTGGTAATTTAATTAAATTTAAAATTAGTAAAATAATCCTCACTTTTTTTAAACTTCATCCGATATAAGGAGGAGACGAGACTTTAAATGAATGGGTGAGTAATATGGATATAACATCAGTTTTGGGCGTAGTTCTGGGTATTGTGGCCATCTTAGTCGGAATGGTGTTGAAAGGCGTTAGTGTTACAGCGTTGATTAACCCTGCAGCTATTATGATCATTATTGTAGGGACGATAGCTGCTGTCGTAACGGCTTTCCCTTTGCCAGAATTAAAAAGACTACCAAAAATATTCAAGATTTTATTCTTTGAACAAAAATTGACAAAGCCTGAAGAATTAATAAAAACTTTTTCGGAATGGGCGGTCATTGCCAGGAAAGAAGGCTTATTGGCATTGGAAAGCATTTCGGATCAAGTGGATAATACTTTTTTGAAAAATGGCTTGAATCTTGCAGTCGAAGGTCAGAGTGCCGATTATATTCGTGATATTTTAGCAGAGGAAATAGACGCGATGGAAGAACGTCATCTGAGTGCGGCAGCGATTTTCAGTCAAGCCGGAACATACGCACCGACACTTGGTGTATTGGGTGCGGTAATCGGGTTGATTGCTGCATTGGGTAATATGGCTGACACGGAGGCATTGGGACATGCGATATCTGCCGCTTTCGTTGCAACCTTGATGGGGATTTACACGGGGTATGTGTTATGGCATCCATTTGCCAATAAGCTCAAACGGAAATCCAAGCAGGAAGTCCGGATCAAAGAAATGATGATAGAAGGGATTTTGTCGATCATCGAAGGGGAAGCGCCAAGGACGATTGAACAGAAATTAACATCATATTTGCCTGCTGGAGATCGTAAAAAGTGGTTAGAAGGCGATGTGAGAGAAGATGGCTAGGCGAAAAAAGAAACAAAGGCATGAAGAGCATATCGATGAATCATGGTTGGTTCCTTATGCCGATATCTTAACATTGCTTCTTGCGCTTTTTATCGTCTTATTCGCTTCAAGTTCGGTTGATGCAGTAAGGTTCCAGCAGTTGTCCAATGTATTTAACCAGGTCTTTACGAGCGGGACGGGTTTTATGGAATTCCCAAGTGATTCCCCCAGCAATGAGCCTACATCACCAGAGCAAAGATCAGGGGCAGAAGATCTTAAGAAGTTAGGGAAAAACGAACAAGAAAAACTTAGGGAAGTTCAGAAACGTGTAAATTCCTATATAAAGAAGAATGATTTAACGGATAAATTGGGAACGAACCTTACGGATGAAGGCATGTTGATTTCAATTAGGGAAAACGTGCTGTTTGAATCGGGTGTGGCTGAAGTGAAAAGTGAAAACCGAAAAATCGCTAAGGAAATCTCGGATTTACTGGTCATGGACTTACCCAGAAACATTATCGTAAGCGGACATACCGATGATGTTCCAATTAAAAATTCCCGGTATGAATCCAACTGGGATCTGAGCGTGATGCGATCCGTGAATTTCATGAAACTTCTCCTCGAAAATAAAGAGTTGGATCCCGAAATGTTCAGTTGCCAGGGACATGGGGAATTCAAGCCGGTTGCTTCTAATGCAACGAAAATAGGAAGAGCGAAAAACCGGAGAGTTGAAATCCTGATTGTTCCAAGGGACAGCAATAAATGAGTGAAAACCCTGCCATAATATGGACGGGTTTTTCTTCTTGAAGGAGAATGTATGGAAAGACAATATACAAACGTGATGGAAGAGATCGTTGTGACATGGGTCAAGGTTTTAATATCAGGTATGGAATACCAAACATTTTGTTCGTGCAGCAAATGTAAAAATGACATCATCACATTATCACTGAATAACCTGCCTAATTACTATGTAACCACGGAAGAACGGCGGAAAAGGATATTTGAAAATTTGAATACAGAAGAGAACAAGAAGTGGATCAACAAAAGAATCATCAATCCCATACACGTTGTTGGCCAGTATCCCAAACGTTGATCAGGCTTGGAAAAAGAAAAGAGGTCAGGAACCCCTTATCTTTTAGATTTTAAAGCCGAGGTGTAGCAACCTCCGAAAGAATGTCGGAAATTTTAGCGGGATCTCACTCAAATGAACGGAAATGATTTTTGGTAGTGACATCTTTAAATTGTGTTTTATTCATGCTGCAAGAGGGAACATAATTAAAGTACAAAGTAAGTTCATTCGATCAAAAATTGAGGAGATGAATTTTCATGGGTAAAAATATCGCATGTGTAGTAACGAATATGTTTGAGGACTCGGAGTACAGTGAACCCGCAAATGCATTTGAAGAAGCCGGCCATACGGTTACGACGATTGAAATGGAAAAAGGGAAAATTGTTAAAGGGAAACAAGGGGAAGTAGAAGTAGAGATTGATGAAAGCATCGATTCGGTGAAACCAGAGAACTTCGATGCATTGTTCATCCCAGGAGGGTTCTCGCCTGATCAACTGCGTGCTGATGAACGCTTCGCATCGTTCGCCAAATCGTTCATGGATGATAAAAAGCCTGTATTTGCAATTTGTCATGGACCGCAGTTGCTGATTACAGCGAAAACACTTGAAGGACGCCACGCAACAGGATATACATCCATTAAAGTGGATATGGAGTATGCAGGTGCCACATATTTGGACAAAGAGGTCGTTGTATGCGGCAATCAGCTTGTAACCAGCAGGACGCCAGATGATCTTCCGGCATTTAACCGGGAATCGCTTAATCTATTGAAATAATGAAAAATCCCGGCAGCTGCCGGGATTTTTTATTTAATAAGATTTAAAGGATTCATATACTTCAATCTTTGCAGTAAAATAAAAGGAGAGACGAATAAAAAAGGAAGTGTCACGATTGATTGTATTAAAATCTGCACGTGAAATTCAAGCGATGCATGAATCGGGTAAAATTTTGGCAGCTTGTCATAGGGAGATTGCAAAGTTGATTGTTCCTGGTGTGACAACATGGGAAATAGAAGAATTTGTCGAAGGATTCTTAAAAAAACATGGAGCGAAGCCGGAACAAAAGGGTTACAAGGGGTATGAGTATGCGACATGTGCCAGCATAAATGAAGAAATCTGTCATGGTTTCCCCCGTAAGACCCCTTTGAAAAATGGAGATATCGTAACGATTGATATGGTCGTCAATTATAACGGGGCCCTTTCCGACTCTGCCTGGACGTATACGGTCGGAAAGGTTTCCAAGGAAACTGAACATTTAGTGCATGTGACGAAGGAATCTTTATATAAGGCGATTGAAGTGTGTGTGGAAGGCAATCGGATTGGTGATATTGGTCATGCCATTCAAACCTATGTCGAAGCGGAAGGCTTCTCGGTCGTTCGTGATTTCATCGGACATGGGATAGGAAATGTCATTCATGAAGAGCCGCAAGTTCCGCATTATGGGCTGCCGAATAAAGGTCCGCGTCTTAAAGAAGGTATGGTATTCACTATCGAACCAATGGTAAACGTAGGTACATATAAAGCCAGCAGGGATGCGAATGGATGGACGGCTTCCACTGCAGACGGGAAATACTCGGCTCAATATGAGCATACGATTGCCATCACGAAAAACGGTCCGCTTATTCTGACAGAACAATGAACGTAATAAAACAGCATCAATTATGATGCTGTTTTTTCATTTTAATCAATCGGTCGTTCCAATGAATATAAATCCTCTTCAATATTGCCTAATCTGTCCTCAATCACTTTTTTCGCATCATTAATGCCTTCATTATAAATAAAGGGAGCGATGTTTTCCAAAATGAATTGCAAGTGATTTTCAGCAGCGATTTCACCGATTTCCTTGCCATGTTCCTGATACACATATTCTTGGATACGTTCGATCATCTTGCGGCGTTTCTCTAAGGGAAATTGAATGAACATTGTGCCCTCCTTCATATTTGTTTTAAAAACCATGGAATGAATTGATCCGAATCCAAAGGGAAGACGGGTACTGAAGCATGATCCCTGGTTCGTTCCAGACATTCAGGCCAAGCCACCGCTGCTTTGACATTCGTAAGTCTTTCCAATAGCAGGAGGTCACTCTTTTCTTTGATTATAATGACCTTAGGAAAGTCCTCTTGCTTATAACCTTCAATTAAAATCACATCTGGGAGAAATAGACCCAATAATTGAATCAACTCAGCGATAGGGGCTTCGCCCTTGAAATTGCCGAGCAATTCTATTGTCCCGTCTCCTTCAACAAGTGAAGCGGCTGCCCCAGCCTGAAAGTGTTTATGGGAATCCTTCATACCAGTGATATCTGGTTTTCCGCCATGCCCATGGTGTTTTAAAATGGCTGTTTCTAATTTTACTGCGCGAAGCTTTTCGATTATATTCGTTATGAATGTCGTTTTTCCTCTATTTTGGTAGCCAACCACTTGAAAAATAAAGGGTTTTACCAAGGCCATTTGCTTCCTTCTTGGTCATCGAGAAGCAGAACGTCCACGATATCTCCAGTTTGAAAGCCACGGGTCCCCCCAGGTAATACAGTCAATGAATTGGCACCAGCCAGGCTTGTTGTAATATTGGATTTATCCACACCACTAGGAATTACCTTCAACCGGCCGGATTCGTAAAATAGTCGGGTTCGAAGCAGACGTGAGAATGGGTTGGGCTTTAAGAAGTCCTCTGCCAATTGAGCAGTCTCTTTTCGTAAATGCGGATGTTCCGAAAACAGCATGGTGCGGATGATGGGTCTTGCAAATAGTTCAAAGCCGACATAACTGGCGGATGGATTACCGGATAAACCGAATAAAATCTTGTTATTATATACGGCTACGGTCGTCACGCTGCCAGGGCGCATGGCCACTTTGTTGAATAAGACATCAGCGCCAATTTTTTGATAAATATCTGGGAGAAGGTCAAAATCACCGACGGAAACGCCTCCAGTTGTAATGAGTAGATCGACTTCCTCCAAAGCCGTTGAAATGGCTTCGTAGCTTAATTCGAATTCATCTTTAAGCTTTCCATAAAAACGGACTTCTCCTCCCGCCCTCCGTATTTGAGCGGAAAGGGCATACGAATTGCTGTTGCGAATCTTCCCGGGCTGCAAAGGTTCATTAACATCAAGTAGTTCCGAACCAGTAGCGAATAATCCGACGACAGGCTTTTTGGCAACAGGGACTTCTGCATAACCGAATGTTGCCAGTAAGCCGATGATCCCTGGATTGATCGCTGTTCCTTTTTTTACAAGAAGATCCCCTTTCTTTGCGTCCTCACCTTGAAAAGAAACATTTTCCCCTTCTTTAAGTGAGCGTTTAAATGATATGTACTTCTTTCCATCCTTTTCGAATTCCTTCGTGAGCTCGAGCATAATTACGGCATCACACCCAGCTGGCATCTGAGCTCCAGTCATGATTCTTGCAACTTGTTTTTTTTGCACGGGGATAGTCGATACCATACCTGCAGCTAACTCTTCAACCACTTCGAATTCGAGTGGGTTATTTATGGAACCTTCAACGGTATCCCTGGACCTGAGGGTGAATCCATCATATGGCGAGCGATTAAAATGCGGAACATCATTTGTAGCTGTAATATCTTGAGCCAAAAAACGATCTTGACTTTCT
Organism: Peribacillus sp. YIM B13482; assembly: GCF_042787975.1. Taxonomy (NCBI): domain Bacteria; kingdom Bacillati; phylum Bacillota; class Bacilli; order Caryophanales; family Bacillaceae; genus Peribacillus; species Peribacillus sp. YIM B13482. Next base: position 32,310 of record NZ_JBHZPF010000046.1, on the reverse strand, counting down.
TCCAGGGGAATCAGCTCCACTTCTCCTCCTAATTTATGCTTCATCACTTTTTCCACTGCTTCAGCGATACTGATGGGCGTTCTTCTATCTATCATGCTTACAACTCCTGTCTGTTTTCAACAATAAGTTCTATATCAAATGTAGCAGAAATCTTTAAAAATTGAAAAAATCCTCACCGGAATGGGAGGATTTGAATGTTACTTATTACGCAGTCTTCCAAGTTCTTCAGCGATCGCTTCCATTTCACGGACACTGAAATTGTTTTTTTTCATCACCATTTTATAAATATCGTGCAGTTCTTCGTACATTTCGATATCAAAATGGGTTGATTTGATTGCACCGAAGTTCATCACCTTCAATTTATCCTTAATTGCTTCAACCATAAACTCGACACTTTCGGCTGTGTTTTGTGTTAAATCCATACCCCTCATCCTTTCATACGTTCCTAAATTATTTACATCTTTGCATGATTACCCCTAGAAGTCAATGAATATTCGGGTGGAAAACGAAGCTTGAGCCTCAATTCACTTTGCCGTCTTTGTGTTTTAAAGTGAGAGAGTTTGGGAAAAGATAGGAAAAAACTTTTTTAAACATTGTATAATGGAGATAGCTACCATTATCATCAACCAATATATGACGAGGAGGAGAATATATGAGCAACATTCGAGAAGAATATAAATGTGCCAAGAAAAGTAAATTTATGCAAGCGGTCTTTATCGGGGCGTTAGCAGGGGCTGCAGTAAGCCTTTTTGATAAAAATACGCGTTATTCGGTATTGGAAAACAGCAAAAGTTGCTTGAGTAATATGAAAGAATTAGTGAAGAATCCCAATGGGGTACTTTCACAAGTACGTGAAACATCATCTAAGGTCCGTTCCACTGTTGAAAAAATTTCCGATGATGTATCATTCATTTCCCAAAAGGTGGAGGAAATGAAAGATATTCCATCGCAAGTTGCGCAAGTGGTGATAGAGACGAAGGAAGTCTTTGCTGCAGAGCCGGAAGATTCGACTTCAAGTCAGGATCCGCAAGGACGGGTTTCCTCAAATTAAAAAATGGGGTGGGGGTATGGCCAGTAAAAAAGAATGGCTGAAAGGCTCATTCTTCAAGACATTCATAAAACGGTTACAGATGGATGATGTGTCGGGACTTGCCGCACAGCTGTCTTATTTCTTTTTGCTTTCCCTGTTTCCGTTACTTATTTTTTTGTTCACTTTATTGGCCTATCTGCCATTTTCCCAAGAAGATATTTTAAATACTATAAGTACATATGCACCCGCGGGTTCGATGAAAATAATTGAGGCTAACCTCTCGGAAGTGATGGAAGCGAATAGTACTTTATTGTCGTTTGGTGTCATTGGAACCATATGGTCGGCCTCGAATGGGATGAATGCAATCATTAAAGCATTTAATCAAGCATATGGTGTAAAAGAAAGTCGAACTTTCTTTATTTCCCGGGGAATGTCGATTCTTCTCACTTTAGCGATGATTTTTGTGTTTATTGTCGTTTTATTGCTTCCGATATTCGGAAAACAGATCGGAGTATTCCTATTTGCTGAAATTGGACAATCCGATGAGTTTCTAATCATTTGGAATCAACTGCGCTGGGTGATCAGCACGCTTGTATTTTTAATAGTGTTCACGATCCTTTATTGGATTGCGCCCAACAAAAGACTGAAATGCCTAACCGTATTGCCTGGTTCTATCTTTGCAACGGCAGGATGGAGCCTCGTTTCCCTTTTGTTTTCTTTTTATGTGGAGAACTTTGCTAATTATTCGGCGACATATGGAAGTCTTGGAGGAATAATCGTATTAATGGTCTGGTTTTATTTATCTGGGCTCATCATCATACTGGGCGGGGAAATAAATGCCCTGTTAAGTGAAAAGGAAAATCCAGAATGTAAATGATCTTCCTGGAGTTCCCGTAATAGAGGACTATCCTGAAGCAGATACTATTCTAGAAATGACATAACTTTTGTAGAGGGGGAGTTCTTTCATGAGTAAAAAGGATGGCAGCACAAAGCAAAAAGGAAAAAAAGGTTCGAACCATAAAACATCAGGTTCAGCAAACGGTAAGAACGGATATCATTAAATGAAACGAACATAAAAAAGGGAGCCTTATAGGCTCCTCAGGCTGTCGACAAAGTCGACAGCTGTTTTTTTATAAAAAGTTTAGCAACAATATATTGTGTCCTTCTTTCAAATTTACAACTAAATATGCTAATTAAAAGATAAAAAAACCCCTTTTTCTCCAACAATTCTTTTGGAAAAGGGGTTTGTCTACACTCTGGGGAGCCTTATAGGCTCCTTCTTTTTCATTTTAGTTTCTCAAAAGTCTTAAGCTATTCAGTATAACAAGGATTGTGCTTCCTTCATGGCCAATGACACCATATGGAAGGTCCAGGAATTGAAGGAAATTGGATGCTATCAGAATCATGATGACCGAGATCGAGAAAATGACGTTTTGTTTGATGATTCGATTCATCTTCTTGGATAATTTGACGGCTTCCGCGATACGCGGGAGGTCATTCTTCATCAGAACAACATCAGCTGTTTCCAAGGCAACATCCGTGCCTTCACCCATTGCAATTCCAACGGAAGCTGTTGCCAGTGCAGGTGCATCATTGATGCCATCCCCAACCATTGCTACTGTACCAAAATTTTCTTTCAGCTTTTTCACTTCATTCACTTTGGTTTCAGGTAGGCACTCGGCAATATATGCATCAATATGGATCTCCGACGCAATCGCTTTAGCTGTTTTTTCACCATCACCTGTCAGCATGATGGTATGGATCCCCTCATTTTTCAAAGCCTCGATGGCAGCGATCGTTTCTTCACGCACGACATCTTTCAAAGTGAGTATACCAGCAATCCCTAGATCATCTTTAGCATAAACAATTGTCTTACCTTGTTCAGCAAATGTCAGCGCAATGCCATTTTTGAATCGTTCGGCTTCGCTGCGGCCGACGAAATCAGCTTTTCCGACTTGCCAAAGCATGCCTTTGAAATAAGCTTGAACCCCATTACCTGAGATATCTTCCATGTTATCCGGTTTAATGATGTCCTTTTGCAATTTCGTTTTAGCATAACGTACGATTGATGTTGCCAAAGGGTGGTTTGAATAATTTTCAACAGAAGCAACATGAAATAAGAAATCTTCTTCGCTTAAATCTTCACGGATGATAACATCCGTTACCTCTGGTTTACCTTTTGTCAGTGTTCCGGTTTTATCTAGGGCAATAGCCTGTAGATTTCCTAGATTCTCAAGATGGATGCCGCCTTTAAATAAAATGCCATGGCGAGCGCCATTTGAAATGGCAGAAAGTGTAGCTGGCATTATAGATGCCACAAGGGCACAAGGAGAAGCGACAACGAGCAGGATCATCGCTCTGTAGAATGTTTCGGTCCAGCTCCAGCCCAATATGAAATGTGGTACGAACATCATCAAGCCGACAACTGTCAATACGACTTTTACATAAGTTCCTTCAAACCGTTCAATGAACAGCTGGGAAGGGGACTTTTCGCTTTGTGCGGATTGAACGAGAGTGATTATTTTTTGAAATAATGTTTCACTTGCTGGTTTGGTAATTTCCACGGTAATCGTCCCACGGAGATTAACCGTTCCCGCAAAAACTTCATCATCCAAGGATTTGCTGACTGGTATGGATTCACCAGTGATGGCCGCTTCATCTAGATTGGTACGGCCGTCCGTGATTTTTCCATCAGAAGGAACTCTCTCTCCTGGTTTCACTAAAATCAGATCCCCGACAAGCAACTGGGAAACGGATACGGTCTCTTCATATCCGTTAGTGATGCGTAGCGCTTCTTCTGGCTGTAAGTCCATAAGCGCCGAAATCTCTTTATGGCTTTTATTCATCGTGTATGTCTCAAGCGCACCGCTTAAAGCGAAGATGAAAATCAATATGGCACCTTCCGTCCAGTATCCGATGATCGCAGAACCGATGGCGGCAAAAATCATCAGCATCTCAACATTCAATTCCCGGTCGGCAATCGTATCTTCTATGCCTTCTTTTGCCTTGGCGTATCCGCCAATCAGGAAAGAGGCTAAGTATATGACTATGGAAGTGGACTCCATTCCGTTCTTTGAAAGAGCCCAGCCCAAAACTATTAATAAACCGCTGAATAATGCAGCAATAAGTTCTAAATGAGGTTTTGCCTTTTCCAACCAAGAGGTTTTGCATGTAGCCGGTTGGGTTAAATGTTTAGTATCTGTAGTCATAAGATTCCCTCCCAAATTCTTCTCTATTTTTGTGTAAATGATATGGATTATCATTTGTGTAATATCTAATTGAGAAAGATAATCAACGTCATTTCTCTGGATAAAATATGAAAGCTGTCATCGTAATTGCGATGACAGCAATGATTACAAAGATTTATTAACGTGATGTCCCTTTTGTTAATATTATATTACCACATATCCTATTCAAAAATAAAGAAGAATGATTCTAATCTAGTAAAAAATATAAAATGCCAGTTATTTCAATATACAAGGGCTATTGTAAATACCATGCAAATTGAATAATAAATGGAATTGTCCAGATAATAAACTATATTACATAACAGATGCAGGCATTTTCTCCTTAAAAAAGGCCAATGAAATAAAGACAAGGAAAAGCATGATATTTATCATATGAAAAAAATTCCCACTGTGTACATGATCTATTACAAGGCCGCCAAAGAATGGACCGCCGATGCTGCCCAGACTATAGAAAATACTGCATAATAAATTTCCTGCTGGTAAAAGGTTTCGAGGTAACAGATCTGCCATATAACTGATTCCCAGAGAGAAAGTCGAACCAACCATCATACCTCCAAGCATGAAGCAGATGAATAGTCCAAGCACTGAATAGGAATAAATACCTGCTAGAGAAAATATGGTAAAGCCCGAAAAGAGGATAGTCAGCAAGGTCTTTCGCCGGCCAAAGCGGTCACTGATCATACCCAGGGGAATCTGTGTAAGCAGAGTTCCGCCTGAAAATGCCGGAATTATGATGGATACCGCAGTTAAATCGATTCCGGAGCGCAGGGCGAAAACTGGAAAGTTGCTATTCAATGATGCTTCGAGCACGCCAAAAGTGAACGGAAGTAAAAAAGCGACCCAAGCTATGCGGCTCACCTTCGTAAACCTTTTAAGTGTGCCCAGAAATGATGTGTTTTCAGGGTCATCCTGTTCAGGAAGCTCATTTCTAATAAGGAAAACAGTTAACCAAGTAAGAAGACTGAGTATGGATGTAAAGATGAAAGGCAAAGACTGATTAATCTCGAGAAGCTTCGTCATTAGCGGGCCAACCATGAAGCCAAGACTGAAGAAAAGCCCGTAAATAGCGAGATTTCTACCGCGCTTCGCTATTGGTGAAATGGCAGTTATCCATGTCTGGGTAGCAAAGTGAAGTGTATGATCGCCGATTCCAATGAAGAAACGTAGTACGAACCAAAACCAGAATGATTTCCAAACAGGAAATAAGGCAAGAGAGAGAATGACCGTTATCCCGCCAAATAATATCAATGGCTTATACCCATATTTACGGAGTGGTGCTTCCATAAAAGGAGAAATCAACAGAATCCCAATATAAAGGGAGGCGGCATGAAACCCGTTTAAGGATGAACTAATTCCGTCATTTTCAAAAATGATGGCAATGATCGGCAGAAGCATTCCTTGAGAAAAACCTGATATGCCGACAATAAAGATTAAAACACTTAAAAGCAGTTTATTATTCATAAAATCATGTCTCCTAAGAAATGTGTACAATTTTGATGTTACATCTTAGAAAGAGGATTAAGCAATAGGGATTTGGGTAAATATTGACAAGAAGAGGAGCGGTGAAAAATTTTCCTTTGTCTTTGCCCGAAGTTTATGTATGATAGTTTTTGTTATATGAAAAGAACTATAGGATTGTGAGGAGAAGTATGGTGAATAAAATATTTTTGGGGCTTGTTCTATTAGGCGTCCCATTATCTGTCCTTGGGTCTTTATTGCATTGGCCGAGCGTAATCATGTTCATAGTATATTGCTTAACAATCGTCGCGCTTGCAGGCTTCATGGGCAGGGCGACTGAAAGCTTAGCGATTGTTATGGGACCAAGGATTGGCGGTCTATTGAATGCAACCTTTGGTAATGCAGTTGAATTGATCATATCCGTCTTTTCGTTAAAGGCGGGGCTGGTTGGTGTTGTATTGGCGTCTTTGACTGGTTCCGTTTTAGGAAACTTATTGTTGGTGGCTGGCCTTTCGTTCTTCATCGGAGGGACCAAATACAAACGGCAGAAATTTAATGTTTTTGATGCCAGGCATAATGCCGGGCTGTTAATATTTGCAGTTATTGTAGCCTTCGTCATACCGGAAGTATTCACACAAAGCATGAGTGAGTCAAGTACGATGTCGTTAAGTGTCGGAATTTCCATCATTTTGATCTTATTATATCTTGCTGCATTATTCTTTAAATTGGTTACTCACCGCGGGGTATATCAGCATAACCAGAAAACCAAGGAACATGAAGAGGAAGAACCGGAATGGAGTAAGAAAAAGGCAATTATAATACTTGCTGCCGCTACTTTGGCTGTTGCGTTCGTATCGGAGAAGCTTGTACATACCTTCAGCGAAGTGGGGGAAACCTTCGGATGGACAGAGCTATTCATCGGTGTCATTATCGTTGCGATCGTGGGTAACGCGGCAGAGCATGCGTCCGCCGTCATAATGGCCTATAAAAATAAAATGGATGTCGCTGTGGAGATTGCCGTTGGTTCCACACTTCAAGTAGCGATGTTCGTAGCTCCTGTACTCGTATTGATTTCGTTAATGTATCCAACTCATATGCCGCTTATTTTCACATGGCCAGAACTGATTTCAATGGTTTCAGCAGTCTTTCTGATGATCATGATTTCGAATGACGGGGAAACGAACTGGTTTGAAGGCCTTACCCTATTGGCTGCTTACTTCATCATGGGGATTGGATTTTACTTATTATAATAATGCAGGCCTTCCGATGCGGAAGGTCTTCTTTTATATAAATAAAAATGACTCTGCTCAGGTTAGATTTAGCAGAGTCATTTCTATATTAGTAAATTACCATTCATAAGTTTTTCCAAAATTTTTCATCATGCTTTTGTAAAAGTTGAGAAAATATTCTAGAGTGTTACACCATCCTTTTACATCAGATTTAAGTATGGGCGAATTCGTTTTCTGTCATCCTTTAAAAGGGTGTCATGGATTGTTCGATAAGCATACCTCCTGAGAGTGTAATAGGTATGAACGATTTCGCCTCCTTTTTATAATGTAAATTAAGTATAACCGATTCCGATTGAAAAGTAAATATTCTGAACCTTAAAAATATATTGCAAATTCGACAGCAGAATGAAATGTATAGAATGTTGGCTAAAAACAAAATCTATAAACAAAATGATTGAACCCCTCAAAAGGAGTGCGACAGCATGAAAAGAATTATTCTTATTACGATGATTGCCCTAATTGCCTTCATTCAGGCGAATGTAAGTTTTGCAGCCAATAAACCAGGAGATAAAGCAACTCCGAATAAGGTGAATATCCCGCCTTCCGTATTGAATATTGCAAAGGAGAATACGTATCCGAACCCGACTCAGGATCTTCCGATGCTGCAGCCGAGTAAGTTTGCCAAACAATTGATCGGCTCGTCGGATATAAAGATTGAAAATCCAGAACTCATTCATATGTTGAATGAATCAGCAATTGCAAAGGCTCCGCTTGCTTTTGGTTATAGGGCGACCATATACCTTGGTCATTGGGCCTTGAATTATGAGTCTTCGGAAACGGCCCCAAACTGGGAATACCAAAAGATCAATATGAATTACTATGATAATCGCGGCGGTGAAGTTCCATACAGGATCCGTTACATCCAGGAGAGTCAGAAGGCAGTGAGCGGCGGTCTTACCGCGAAAATCCCTAAGGCTGAGGATGTTCAAAAGATGATGCTGTTAAAAGCCACAGAAAAAACCAATTTGCCATTGGCTTTCGAAACGATCATCGGAGCTGGTACGAAAAAAGATGAGGTATACAATGTTGCTTCAAATAGGATAGGTTACTTATCCAGTTATGCTTCTGCCGTCAATGAAAAAGGAAAGGTCACATATGGGGAAGTATATTTGAACCTAAAAGGAAATAAGCGAACCATAACGATCAAGAACATCACTTCTCAAGGCATCGGTGCATGGATACCGATTCAGGACCATGTTTCCTTCAGCTTTACAGTCTCTCAGCAACCTAGGTAAAAAGAAAAACTCGCCGGATTGGCGAGTTTTTTCTTTATATGGAAGACTTCCTGTTCCTGAAGTCTTCCATCGGGTAGTATGCATTTTTGACGAGAACATTCGGGCCTAGACATTTGACTGCCGGGCAGTGGCAGTTCAATTCATTGGCCAGTTTCGAATTCATCCATGTGTCATACGATTCGGTCAATGGTGAATCAATGATATTTCCCAAAGTAGGTGCGTCCCCGAAATCGGTCACGATCACTTCCCCAGTGAAAATATTGACGTTCAACCTGGAACGTCCATCAGGGTCATTTCGAACCGTCACTTTATGTGAACCATACAGGCGTTGAAGCAGCTCTATATCCTCTTTAGCGTTATTGCAAGGATAGAATGGCAGGGTACCAAAAAGCATCCATACATTTTCATCACGGATATCAAGCAAATGATGAATCGCTTCACGCATATTTTCCAATGATAACGTTTCAAGTGCCGAAGCGAAATCGCTTGGATACATCGGATGAATTTCATGTCTTTGACATCCCATTTCATCGACGATTTGTCTGTGAATATGCTCAAGATGCGGCAATGTGCGTTTATTAAGCATCGTTTCTGCAGAAACCAGCACACCAGCTTTTGTCAGGGCACGGGAATTTTCGATCATTTTATCAAATAACTTCTTTCGCTGTTCCCGTGATGGTTTTCGGTCCATCATGGCGAAGCCTATATCAATGAATTCATCGATCGTTCCCCAGTTATGGGAAATGTGCAGAACATCCAAATAAGGAATGATTTCCTCGTACCGTTCCAAGTCAAGGGTCAAATTGGAATTGATTTGTGTGCTGACCCCACGGCTACGGGCATATTTCAATAAAGGTAAAACATAATTCTTCACTTGTTTCCTAGATAGCATCGGTTCCCCGCCAGTGATGCTGAGCGAGCGAAGCAAAGGAATCTCATCAAGGCGCCGAATCAGTAATTCCAAAGGCAGAGCATCCGGATCCTTAGGCTGAAGTGTGTAACCGACAGCACAATGTTCGCAACGCATATTGCAAAGAGTGGTGGTAGTGAACTCCACATTGGTCAAGCAGAGTTTTCCATATTGTTCAACGTCCATATATGCTTCCCAAGGATCATACTTGGGTGTAATTGGTGTTAAAAGATCTTGCTTGATTATTGACATGTTTAAAACTCCTTACGTAATAATGCACTAACCCATTATGAACAATGGGGACAAAAATTGTCAAATGGCGGAGAGCTGCATTTTAGCTTGCCATTGCACTTTCAAGCAGATTTCGTTACGATGAAAGAAGAACGGAAGGAGAGTGCCTCATGGGAAAATCCATTACAGGTAAAAACGAACAATTAACATACTTAAAAGAACGCCTCACGATGTTCATGGAGGTTCTTGATCATATCGAACCGGAAAATACTGAATTGGAAGATATAGACCGCTTAATCGGCATGATAGATGATTTGGAAGGCAAAGTTGAACAATTCAAAACCCGCGAAGAATAATATCTGTTTCGATAGTATGATTTTTTCAATGTTAATATTCATGAAGGGATGACGAGCAACCTGCGTCATCCCTTTTTTATATATAATGATTGATTGCGTTCATCATAAATAGGTAAAGATTGGTGATGACATTTTACTCATGGGCTTATTCTTTGCGGCTTGAACATTCCTCTTCAAATTGCTTTTCATTAAGAAAAATAATTACTTGTTTTCGAAAGATTATGTTAGATGTATAATAAAACGGGTGTTGTATCATTCGCTCTTTATAGAGAAGCAGGGAAATGATTAAATCTAGGGGAAATAAGAGGGGGAAGAGAAATTTGGATATTCAAAAATTCCAAGAAAGTATGTACAGTCTTATCGTTGAAACTTCAACGAATCTTCCAAAGGATGTTCGTCGTGCGGTAAAAAGCGCAAAACAACGTGAAAATGCAGGCACTCGTTCAGCGTTGAGCTTGGCCACCATCACGAATAATATTACAATGGCTGACGACAATGTATCACCGATTTGTCAGGATACTGGTCTGCCGACTTTCAAAATTAAAACTCCAGTTGGCGTGAACCAACTTGAAATAAAAGACGCAATCCGTAATGCAATCATTTTAGCAACAAAGGGCGGAAAACTTCGTCCAAACGCAGTTGATTCTTTATCGGGTGAAAATAGCGGGGATAATCTTGGGGAAGGTCTTCCTGTCATGAAATTCGATCAATGGGAAAAAGACTACATTGATGTTCGTCTCATCTTAAAAGGAGGCGGCTGTGAAAATAAAAACATTCAATACAGTCTGCCTATGGAGCTTGAAGGATTGGGGAAAGCGGGCCGTGATTTGGACGGAATCCGTAAATGTGTCCTACACTCTGTCTACCAAGCACAAGGACAAGGATGCAGTGCCGGCTTTATCGGCGTTGGTATTGGAGGGGACCGTTCATCCGGATATGATCTGGCTAAGGCTCAACTTTTCCGCAGTAATGAAGATGTGAATCCGAATGAAGATCTTCGTAATCTTGAAGATTACATCATGAAGACAGCTAATGAATTGGGAATCGGCACGATGGGATTTGGCGGCGAAACCACACTGCTTGGATGTAAAATCGGTGTCATGCACCGTATTCCGGCAAGCTTTTTCGTCTCCGTTGCTTACAACTGCTGGGCTTTCCGCCGTTTAGGTGTGAAAGTGAATCCCGAAACAGGAGAAATCAATGAGTGGTTATACCAAGAAGGCGAGAAAATCGACTTTGCTCTAGAAGAAGAAAAAGCAGCGAAGGAAGAAGTGGCAGCCACTGTAGAATCTGACGTTGAAGCTTCCCGTGAAATCACCCTACAAGCACCAATCACGGAAGAACAAATCCGTGAATTAAAAGTTGGTGACGTAGTTCATATTAACGGCAGAATATATACGGGCCGTGACGCTATCCATAAGCACTTATCTGAAAATCCTGCACCAATCGACCTAGACGGACAAGTCATTTATCACTGTGGACCAGTTATGCTGAAGGACGAAGAAGGTAAATGGCATGTGAAGGCTGCGGGACCAACAACAAGTATTCGTGAAGAACCATACCAAGGCGATATCATGAAACGATTCGGCATCCGTGCAGTCATCGGTAAAGGCGGAATGGGACCGAAAACATTAGAAGCACTAAGTGAACACGGCGGCGTTTATCTAAACGCAATCGGCGGGGCTGCTCAATATTATGCAGACTGCATCAAATCCGTCGAAGGTGTTAACTTTACTGAATTTGGTATTCCAGAAGCAATGTGGCATTTGAACGTTGAAGGATTTACAGCAGTTGTTACCATGGATTCACATGGAAACAGCCTCCATAAAGATGTTCAGCAATCTTCATTGGAAAAATTGGCACAATTCAAAGAACCAGTATTTAAATAATGTATGGTAAAAGACGCTCACCAATCGGTTGAGCGTCTTTTGCATATCTTACTCGTCCATTTCCGGAAGTGGATCAATCCTCGATGAATCCTCCAAATTCAATCCACTTTTCACAAAATGAATAAACACTCCACCACCTAAACCAAGACAACCAACAAAGCCTAACGTGATAACCCATTCCAGCATTTCATTCCCCCCTTGTTAAATGTATATGAAAAAAAAGGCGATAATTACCTCATAAAAGTACAATCTTTTGGAACGGCCGCACATATATTAGAAGAGAAAGGGGGGATTTTCATGCAGAATAGCTACTTCTTATTCTTTATCGCCATGTTATCAGGTTTTGCTTTCATCCAACTTCCTGTGGCAAACACTATTTTCTCCGGTCTTGAAACATTCCTAGACGTAATCGGAATTGTAATCGTTCTCATTTTCGCCATCACCATTATTTGGAAGGCTGCACAGGCGCTATTTAAAGGATAAACAAACAGAGGGGCCAATCCTTTTCGGAGGAAAGGCCTTTTTTTGTGTGGGATTAAGGTTATAATTCAGCCTAGAGCAGCAGAAATCGTCCAACCGGATAATTCGCCCCACGGAGCGAGATTCGACCTTCGCAATATCATGCATATAAATCTCTATGTTCCAAACACTAAGAAAAAAGAACATGGGGGATATTCAAATGAAAAAAATCGTGATTTTATCCGTTTTTATATGCTTGATATGCTCTTTGGCAAGTCCAGCTTTTGCAGAATCCTATAACTGGGGCTTCAATAAAGGGAAAAATGGGACACCTGCCGATGCTGGTAAAAACTTCAATGAGATGCTGCCTAAATATGAGGCGATTTATAAAGGGGATACAAAGAAAAAAGATATATACTTAACGTTTGATAACGGTTATGAAAATGGGTACACGGCGCAGATTCTAGATGTTCTGAAGAAACATAAGGCTCCTGGGGCTTTTTTCGTCACGGGTCATTATTTAAAAACGGCACCCGAGCTTGTTGTCCGTATGGCGAATGAAGGACATATCGTCGGGAATCATTCTTGGAACCATCCTGATATGACCAGTGTGACGGATGATGTAATTCGCACTGAACTGGAGAGGGTTAAAAAAGCGACGGAAAAATTAACCGGTCAACAGGGGATGAACTACCTTAGGCCCCCGCGTGGTATATTCAATGAGAGAACAATGAAAGTCGCACAAAAAGAAGGATATTACCACATTTTCTGGTCGCTTGCATATAAAGACTGGATTGTTGACCAACAAAAGGGTGCCGCGTTCGCTCACGATGAAGTGCTTAAGCAGATTCATCCCGGGGCGATATTATTACTGCATACCGTATCAAAAGATAATGCGGAAGCACTCGACTCGATTTTGACGGATCTTGAAAAACAGGGATACAAATTCAGTAGCCTTGATGATTTAATGATTGCGAAACAATTGCCAAACCGAATGCTTTATTAAAATAAAAAGCGGGTCCTGTAATGATAATTCAGGTCCCGCTTTTATCCATTCTCTTCAATTTCAAGTAATATTCCTGGAAACATGCTATAATACGTGGAAAACTGCTAAAGGATGGATCGCTTGTGTGGACAGAAAAATTACAGGTTCAAGGACCCTATAATTTCGATCTTGTTCTCGAACGATTATCGTTAGACCCACTTCAGGTAGTTGATTTTACTAACAGGACGGTAAAAGTTCCGCTATATATAGAAAGAGAACCAATCGTTTTGCAGGTTCAGGCAATAGGAAATATCGATGAGCCATCTTTCATCATCAAAGGTCATTCAGAGGTTTACAAGTCAAAAGCAATCGAACGGTTAAAAAAGGTTTTTCATTGGCATCAGCCATTAGAAGGCGTTTCCCGGCATTTCCGGGAATCAGATTTAAGGGAAATCTTCGAAGAGCACCGCGGTACAGCCATAGTCTTGGACTTCGATTACTACAGTTGCCTCGTCAAATGCATCATACATCAGCAATTGAATTTATCTTTTGCACATACGCTCACGGAACGATTCGTTAAAACATTCGGTTACCAGATAGAAGGTGCCTGGTTTTATCCGACATCGGAAACAACCGCCCAACTTCAAATCGAGCAATTAAGAGCCATTCAATTCAGTGGCCGAAAAGCGGAATACGTCATCGGACTTTCCGAGCAAATCATTCAGGGCCATCTCAATCTTGATATAATGGACAAGTTATCCGATCAAGATGTTATGGATACACTAATAAAAATACGCGGTATCGGTAGATGGACGGCTGAAAACTTCCTGCTTTTTGGACTCGGCCGACCGAATCTGTTTCCCAAAGCCGATATTGGCATTCAAAATGCCTTGAAAAAATTATATGGCTTACCGCAAAAGCCAACCCAAGAAGAAATGGAAACCTATAGTGTGAAATGGGCTCCATATCTAAGCTACGCTTCCCTCTATTTGTGGAGAAGCATTGAAAAACGGAGTGAAAAGAAATGACAAACATTCAAGATACAAAACTAGAAGTGGATCAAACGCTTCCTCTTACCATTAAACGGCTTGGCATTAACGGGGAGGGAGTCGGTTATTTCAAAAAGAAAGTCGTCTTCGTCCCAGGAGCATTACCAGGTGAAGAAATAGTAGCTTTAATAACGAAAGTACAGCCGAACTTTTCTGAAGCAAAAATAAAAACCATCCGGAAAGAATCACCGCACCGCATTGCAGCCCCATGTCCGGTTTATGCTGAATGCGGAGGATGTCAGTTACAGCATTTAAGCTATGACCAGCAGCTTATTGAAAAACGCGATATCGTCATTCAAGCGATGGAACGTCATACGAAATTCCCGATTTCTTTATTAAATATAAAAGAAACAATCGGCATGGAAGATCCTTGGAACTACCGCAACAAAAGTCAGTACCAAGTCGGTCAGAAAGATGGCAAATTGATTGCCGGTCTTTACGGCTTAAACTCCCATAACTTGATCGATATTCCCAACTGTCTTGTACAGCATAAGGCTACTAATAAAGTAACACGTACAGTGAAGAAGATCCTAAAGAACCTGAATATCTCGATCTATAATGAAAGAAAGAGAAAAGGTGTGATCCGTACAGTCATTACAAGAGTTGGCTTTGAAACAGGTGAAGTGCAGGTGGTCTTAGTTACAGGAGCGGAAGAAATTCCACAAAAAGATCAATTGCTTAAACAAATTCGTGACCAACTGCCGGAAGTGAAATCAGTCGTTCAAAATATTAATAACCAAAACACATCACTTATTTTTGGCGAAAAGACGATCCATCTTGCAGGCGAAAAAGTCATCAACGAAACATTGGGTGACCTATCATACGAACTATCGGCCCGTACTTTCTTCCAACTTAATCCGGTCCAAACAGTCCGCATGTATGACGAAGTGAAAAAAGCGGCAGCCCTGACCGGCACTGAAAAAGTCGTAGATGCTTATTGCGGTGTAGGCACTATCGGACTTTGGCTGTCTGAAGATGCAAAAGAGGTTCGCGGAATGGACGTCATCAAAGAATCCATTGAAGACGCCAAGAAAAATGCCATAAGACACAAACGCACCAACATGCATTATGAAACAGGCAAAGCCGAGAATATCCTGCCACGCTGGACCAAAGAAGGCTGGAAACCGGACGTGCTGGTCGTCGATCCACCAAGATCCGGCTGTGACCAATCCTTACTGCAGGCCATCTTGAAAGTTAAACCGAAAACCATAGTGTACGTATCTTGCAATCCGTCTACATTGGCGAAGGACCTTCAAGAATTGAGCGCATTATACGAAGTAGAATCCATGCAGCCTGTGGATATGTTCCCGCAGACGAGCCATGTGGAGTGTGTCTCGCAACTCATTTTAAAAGAAGGCAACTAACCCTATACGGGAGTTGCCTTTTCCTTATTCCATTTGTAGCGGATTAATAAATTTTTTATATTGAATATGAATATCGCCAGGATGTAAGAAGATAGTTTTTCACAAATTATAAATGTCCAAATGTACTTGTGTTTGATAATAAGTTATTAAGCATGATATAAGTGTAAAAGAAGTGGAACATTTGGCTTTATATTTTTTGACCGAGAGTTTGAAGTTGTATCCATAGTGAGAGGATTTGAGTTTGAAATGATAGATAATTTTTGGCGTGATTTACCACGACCATTTTTTGTACTTGCACCAATGGAAGATGTGACAGATGTTGTTTTTCGCCACGTAGTAAGTGAAGCAGGTCGACCGGATGTATTTTTCACAGAGTTTACAAACTCGGATAGCTATTGTCATCCAGAGGGCATGAAAAGTGTGCGTGGCCGTTTGATTTTTACAGAAGATGAACAGCCAATGGTGGCACATATTTGGGGGGACAATCCCGAATATTTCCGTCAAATGAGTATTGGCGTGGCAGAGCTAGGATTTAAAGGCATCGATATTAATATGGGCTGCCCTGTACCGAATGTGGCATCAAGAGGGAAAGGTAGTGGCCTTATTCTGCGTCCAGATGTTGCGGCAGAACTTATTCAAGCAGCAAAAGCGGGCGGACTGCCAGTCAGCGTGAAAACACGACTTGGCTATAATGATGTAAATGAGTGGGAGGAGTGGCTAAAGCATATTTTAAAACAGGAGGTTGCGAACCTTTCTATTCATTTACGTACAAGAAAGGAAATGAGCCAAGTGGATGCGCATTGGGAGCTAATTCCGGAAATCAAAAAATTACGTGACCATATCGCACCAAATACGCTACTAACAATCAATGGAGACATTCCTGACCGTCAAACTGGGCTGCAGCTTGCTGAACAATATGGTATTGATGGCGTTATGATCGGGCGAGGTATTTTTAAAAATCCTTTTGCTTTTGAAAAAGAGCCAAAAGAGCATAGCAGTAAAGAATATCTTGATCTTCTAAGACTGCAGCTTGATCTTCAAGATCAATATGCGGAAGCACTGCCACGTTCAATCACAGGGCTTCATCGCTTTTTCAAAATTTATGTCAAAGGATTCCGTGGAGCTGGTGAATTAAGAAATCAATTAATGAACACGAAATCAACAGATGAAGTGCGTGCATTGCTTGATAACTTTGGAAAAGAATGTTGATGGGGCGGGGACAGTGAAATGATGTAGCTCTCCAAAAGTCAGAGAAAAAATGAATCACATCAACTCATGTGTACTTATTTTATTCAGTTTCAAGTTCCTTTGCAGCCGGCAACTTTTGTTTTGATAAAGTCTGTTTTCTAAGTAATCATGAAACTGAAAAGAAAATAATAGGCAGATTGATCCGGGAATCCGTAAAGGGTTCCAGGATTTTCAGCTGCGTTTATTCCCATCCATTTGTGAAATAATGAAGGTACTGTGAAAAAAGAAAAATATACAGGAGGTTTATGAATGCATAATCATGATATATTAATTCGATTAAGATATGCGCTGGATATAAAAAATAAAGATATGGTAGAGATATTTAAACTCGGGGATATTGAAGTGACAAGAGAAGAAGTCATGCAGATGCTCACAAAGCCGAAAGACGGTTTCTATGATGAATACGACGAAGATGATATGGATGATGAAGGTATAAAATGTAACAATACGATGTTGGAGTCCTTTTTAAATGGCTTGATCATTTTTAAAAGAGGGAAACAAGAACCAAAACCCGGCCAGCCAGAAAACCCGGCACCTACTGCAAAGAATAAGGAAAGCATGAATAATATTCTGCTAAAGAAAATGAAAATCGCGCTGACATTAACAAGCGAGGATATGATTGATATCTTGGAAGAAGCAGGAGTCATGATAACCAAAGGAGAATTAAGCGCCATTTTAAGAAAAGTTGGTCATAGAAATTATAAAGAGTGCGGGGATAAATTCGCCAGGAATTTCTTAAAAGGGTTAGCTTTGAGATATAGGGGATAAGGGTTCAGTAATAGCGGCTATATTAAAAAAATGCACATTATGATAATTTCGCCTTGATTTCGTGAAAATACTTTTCCGATTTCGGGGTCTTTTTCGTTCGTTTAAACATATAAAAAGTGTGGAATCGTATAAAAAATCGAATGTGCCCATAAGGCACCTCCTGCACACTCATGCCGAATTCCTGTATGATTCAATACACTGTTGTATGTCTGTTTTCAAAATAATTGGGTGTCTATTCTATAAGTTGGCTTTATAAAGTTGTGTATAATGTGTGGACAAAAAAAGAGAAGTAGGAATTAATCACATCGCTCATACCTATTAAATCCGTTCACTTGATTTTCCCTTTGGATAATATGGTAGATAATAGATTGTACGTATTTCTCATTTCATCATTAAATGGTAGTTGCCTATTGCATTTCAGCCTCAACCACATAGTTTAATAATAAAAGGTTGAACGAGGTGCAGAAATGGATGATAACAAAAAAGTGATAACCATTTTAGGAAGTGCGGGAGGGGCCGCAAAATCAATACTTTCCATATTGAATAAATCAGTTATTGATAAAAGGGATCCAATCCATCATTTTATTTCCAGTTGTACTTTACATTTAATCGATATTAAACAAAAAGAAGAAAAATATTATCATGAATTATTTCCACAGCTAAAAAATCACTTTGTATTCCATCAACTTGATTTAAAAGATACAAAGAGGTTTACTAAGCATCTTGAAAGCACAAAAACATTTTGTGTAATAGATCTATCACGAGCGGATACGGTTGAAATACTAGATTGCTGTAATGCATTAGGTGTTAATTATGTTAATTCCGCTATAGAAAAAACAACGATTGACGAAAAGGAAGAATTATCTCATGGATTTCCTTTAATTGAACGAATCAGGCATTTTGAAAAGTATAAAGATCAATTTTCAAATTCAACAGCCATCATTGGTTCGGGAATGAATCCAGGGGTGGTTCAATGGATGGCCGTTGAGCTGTTAAAGAAAGATTCAGGAGAACGTCCACTTGGCTGTTATATTGTAGAGCATGACAATTATTTTTTTAAGGACAAGGCGAAGGCAAAAAAGGACGTCATTTACACAACCTGGTCTCCCGAGTGCTTTCTGGACGAGGCTATTTCAAGCTATCCGATGTTTATGAACCACCATACACCGCTCTTTTTATATGAAAATGTTTATGATGTCGAATTTAAAGTCTCTTTAGGGGACAAGCAGTTTTACGGTTGTTTAATGCCTCATGAAGAAGTATATTCTTTGGGCAAATTGTATGATATGGAAGGCGGCTTTTTATATAAGGTAAATGACCATACGACGGAGTTAATCCGCTCAAAACTGGATGATGTTGATCAATTATGGGACCATGAAATGGAGGTTCTCGATCCGCTTGAAGACGAACTTGAAGGGGAAGATCTAGTTGGTGTCCTTATTGTTTATCAAGAAAAGGAGCATTATATGTACAATGTATTAGAGAATGGCGAAATCTTTTCCAAATACAAAACCAATGCAACATACTTTCAAGTGGCCTGCGGTATATATGCTGCCTTATCGGTGCTGCTAATGGATCGAATCCCCAAAGGAGTTTACTATGTGGATGAGTTATTGTTAAAAACCAATAATCATTATGGTCAATATTTGACCTATTATATGACGAATTTTGTAATAGGGGAAAATAAACATTCAGATGGTCCTTTACTTCACAGGATGAAAAGGGTGAACCCATAATGTACATTTGAAGTCGTCATCAATGAAAGGGACTGGCTTCAATTTTTCAATTTAAAAAAGTTGTGCACAAGGTGTGGATAAAGGAAGGGGGAAATAGGGGAAATCCTTATTCTTCAGACTTTTCTCCTGATTATGTGCATAACTTTTTTTTTGGGATAACTAAAGGGTCCGTTTAGTCAAAGGATGAATGGACCCTATGTGTTGTAATGAACTCTAACTGTCCATTAGAGCAAAAACAGATAAAAGAGGATAATTAATCCCGCTAAGTTTACTTGTATTTATTTTCTTCTTCATCAGATTTTTGGACGATTTCTTTTATTTCTCCTATGTCACCTTTTGCATTGATGATTTCAAAGATCTCATTTAAGCCTTCTGAGGTTTTTTCATCTTCTGTTTTCACTATATCCCTCCTTTTTTATGGTTATTTGTTAAAGTCTCCAAAAGCCAGAAGATAAAACATATGTCTCCTTGGAAAATTGATGATATTCTCTTCGTATTTCCAGCGATTTGAACGACTTTTTTAGCGGGTTTTATTGTAAAACTACAAAAATTCCGATTTTTTTGTCCGCACAATATGGACAACGTTGAAAATTTCTATTATTATGATTGTTATAACTATTAGTATAAAAGGATTTAGGTTACTTCCTTGTGTATTTTTAGAGAGGACACATGTATTTTTAGAAAAAATAGTCAAATTCAATAAACTTGAAATAGGGGTAAAACATATAAAATTCCTGCATTTATTCCAAACATCAATGAGGGGGTATATTAAATGTCAAGTGAAATATTAAATCGATTTTTGAAAGAAAATTTGGAAGATTTAAAAGATAAAGGACTTTACAACGTTATTGATCCGGTAGAAGGTCCAAACGGTCCGGTAATCACCATTGCGGGCAGAGAATTAATTAATTTATCATCAAATAACTATTTAGGTTTAGCAACAGATCGACGATTGATAGAGGCTTGCATAGAAGCAACGAAAACATATGGAGTCGGAGCTGGTGCCGTTCGTACGATCAACGGAACATTAGATATTCATGTTAAATTAGAAGAAAAGCTTGCAGAATTTAAACATACAGAAGCGGCCATTGCTTATCAATCGGGCTTTAATTGTAATATGGCTGCCATTTCAGGAGTGATGGATAAACATGATGCCATTCTTTCAGATGAACTGAATCATGCATCCATCATTGATGGATGTCGATTATCTAAAGCAAAGATTATTCCATTTATCCATTCCGACATGGACGATTTACGAACAAAAGCGCGTCAAGCAAAAGAGTCCGGATTATTTAACAAAGTCATGATTATTACCGATGGAGTTTTCTCGATGGATGGGGATATTGCCAAGCTTCCTGAAATTGTGGAGATTGCAGAAGAGTTTGATTTAATTACTTATGTTGATGATGCACACGGTTCGGGGGTACTAGGCAATGGTGCAGGAACGGTAAAACATTTCGGGTTATCGGATAGAGTGGATTTCCAAATTGGAACATTATCCAAAGCCATTGGTGTTGTAGGAGGCTATGTAGCAGGAAAGAAAGATTTAATTGATTGGTTAAAAGTGAGAAGCCGTCCATTTTTATTTTCAACGGCTGTCACACCGGGAGCAGTTGCAGCTAGTATAGAAGCCATTGATATTTTGATGACTAGCTCAGATCTTCAAAATAAGCTGTGGGAAAACAGTGATTACTTGAAAAAAGGCCTAAAAGAATTAGGGTTTGATATCGGAGCGAGCGAAACACCGATTACGCCTTGCATTATAGGTGATGAAGCAAAAACGCAGCAATTCTCAAAGAGGCTGAATGAAGAAGGCGTATATGCTAAATCCATCGTATTTCCTACCGTTCCAAAAGGAACAGGAAGAGTGCGGAATATGCCCACTGCTGCTCATACAAAAGAGATGCTGGATCGTGCATTAGCGATTTATGAAAAAGTAGGAAAAGAAATGTCGATCATTTAAGAACATTGCATGCTGTAAAGAGAAAAAGGGGAGGGATTTTTGATGAAAAAGGTCTTAGTAACGGGTGCTTTAGGTCAAATTGGTTCAGAACTGACGCTGAAAATGAGAGAGATCTATGGATCTGACAATATCATTGCAACAGATATTCGAAAAACGGACAGCGATGTTGCCCAATCAGGCCCATTTGAGATTTTAGATGTTACAGATGAAAAAGCGATGTTTAATATGGCAAAAAAACATGAAGTGGATACGATTATACATTTAGCTGCTTTATTGTCAGCAACAGCTGAAAAGAAGCCTCTTTTAGCTTGGCATTTAAACATGGGCGGATTGGTCAATGCTTTGGAATCGGCACGAGAACTCGATTGCCAGTTATTCACACCTAGTTCTATTGGTGCGTTTGGTCCATCGACTCCTAAAGATTGGACACCGCAAGACAGCATTCAACGGCCGAATACGATGTACGGAGTGAATAAGGTATCCGGGGAGTTATTATGTGATTATTACCATCATAAATTTGGGGTTGATACGAGAGGTCTTCGATTCCCGGGATTGATTTCGTATGTTACACCTCCTGGCGGTGGAACTACCGACTATGCAGTTGAAATTTACTATGAAGCGATTAAAAACAAGCGATATACTTCTTACATTGATAAGGGAACGTATATGGATATGATGTATATGCCTGACGCTTTAGCTGCCATCATTACGCTAATGGAGGCAGATGCTTCAAAATTAAAACATCGGAATTCTTTCAATGTGTCTGCCATGAGCTTTGATCCGGAGCAAATTGCAGCCGAAATTAAAAGGCATATTCCGGAATTTGTCATGAATTATGACGTCGATCCTGTAAGACAATCCATTGCCGATAGCTGGCCAAATACAATAGATTCAACTTGTGCAAAGGAAGAGTGGGGATTTAAGGCGGAATATGATTTGGAGAAAATGACGAATGACATGTTGGTGAAACTGAAATTAAGGTCACTTTTAGTAACCGCATAAATAAACCTGCTTGCCGAATAAAAGAGTTGTAATACTCTTTTATTCGAGTTTCTTTATTCAGATGAATTTTAAACGTTTAAAGGATGCACTTTCAATAACCAATGAAAAGTAAGCGCTTTCTATAAGGCGTAATTGAACAACCTCGTATTAATTATTCGGAAATAGGTTGATTAGGATAAAGCTATGCTTCTAAGTTCATATGATACTTAATAACTAGAAATTCATGTTTACAAGAACCTTTCTAACTGTCAGGAATGCTTAAATTAAAAGTGAAGAATGATTTTAAGAGGCAGCTTTAAGATAGATTTAAAAGAGTGGGAGCCTGCTATATCATTTCTATACTAAATAGGGAGAGCATTAAGCATCTTGCATCAAATTTCGACTATTAATAGTGTGGGGGGAAATGGAATGGCAAACAAAGATTTGAATAGGGACTTGAAAGGCCGTCATATTCAGATGATCGCTTTGGGCGGTACGATTGGTGTTGGTCTTTTCATGGGTTCAGCCAGCACAATCCAATGGACAGGTCCGTCTGTAATGTTAGCTTATGCAATCTCAGGGATTTTTATATTTTTGATTATGCGTGCTATGGGGGAAATGCTGTATTTAGAGCCAAGTACAGGTTCATTTGCAACATTTGGTTATAAGTACATTCATCCATTGGCAGGGTATATGACAGCTTGGAGTAACTGGTTCCAGTGGGTTATCGTCGGGATGGCAGAAATTATTGCAGTTGGAACGTACATGCAGTATTGGTACCCGGATCTCCCTGCTTGGATTCCAGGCTTAATCGCAATGGTTATTCTTGGGGCAGCAAACTTAATTTCCGTTAAGTCCTTTGGTGAAATTGAATTTTGGTTTGCACTGATAAAAATCGTAACGATTATATTAATGATCGTTGCAGGATTTGGACTTATTTTCTTTGGCATCGGTAACGGGGGAGAAGCATTAGGGTTATCAAATCTTTGGGAACATGGTGGTTTATTTACAGGTGGTTGGAAGGGTTTCTTCTTTGCATTATCACTAGTTGTTGCTGCTTATCAAGGTGTAGAACTAATAGGGATTACAGCTGGTGAAGCAAAAGATCCGCAAAAAACGATAACTAAAGCGATTCAAAGTACCATTTGGCGTATTTTAATTTTCTATATCGGTGCGATTTTCATTATTGTAACCGTTTACCCTTGGGATCAATTAAGTGCGATTGGCAGTCCATTTGTTGCTACTTTTGCGAAAGTTGGTATCACGGCAGCAGCTGGAATCATTAATTTTGTCGTAATCACGGCTGCTATGTCTGGCTGCAATAGTGGTATTTACAGTGCAGGACGTATGCTTTACACATTAGGGATGAATGGCCAAGCGCCAAAATTCTTTGCGAAAGTATCTAATAGCGGTGTCCCTTTATTCGGAACGTTCGGCGTGATAGTCGGGTTAGCAATTGGGGTTGTTTTAAGTTATATTGCACCAGAAAATTTATTTGTGCATGTATACAGTGCGAGCGTACTTCCTGGTATGATTCCGTGGTTTGTCATTCTGATCAGTCAAATTCAATTCAGAAAAGTAAAAAAAGCTGAAATGGATAATCATCCATTCAAAATGCCTTTTGCACCTGTTACAAACTACCTGACCATCGCTTTCTTGATTATGGTATTAATAGGTATGTGGTTTAATGATGACACACGTATATCACTTATGGTTGGAATAGGTTTTCTGGCTATCGTTGTAATTAGTTATTTCGCTTTTGGAATAGGCAAGCGTGTACAAGCCGATGTTCAGACAGATCCTCAGACAGAAGATAAAGTGATTAATTTATAATTCACTTTGGATATTTCTAAGTGAGACGATTGTTTTTCATGCATTTTTAATGATCGAAGATAAGAAAATCTAAATAGTCTGATGCTTAACTCAAAATAAGGGCTGCTGCTGCAGCCCTTTTCTAATGCATTATAGGGGCAGGCTAATTACATTAGAAAGTGAGAAGCACATTAGACACATTATGTAGCATATTAAGTAGGTTGTTATTTTTGCTCTGTTCTTTTATATTTATGGAGCAAACCATTTATGAACAACTATTCGATATTCATTTTTTAATATTCTAGTTTTACCGGATAATAGGTCTTGGTAAACCGTTGATTGATTGCAATCGATATACTAGCTTTATCGATATACTTATTGTCAGCTTGGATGGTCCTTTTCGATTTTTAAATATGATTTTACTTTTACGATGGCCAATGTTTAGTTACTTATTTATAGTTTTTTGACTAGTGAAATAGTATCCTAGTTCAATTAACTGGTGTGCCGGCTTAAAATCTGAGCGGGTCTTAAGGCAACTTTTTCTTTCTTCATAAGTGAGTTTAGTTGCATTACATAACATCATGAACGTGGCGAATACATATCCACTAATACTTAGCGTGATATACCTATGATGTTAGTAGTTTTAAGTATTCCATTGAAAAGTTGGCAGAAGATAGAAGGCAAAAAAGTGAGAAAAGGAGACAGAAAAAATGACAACTTCAAAGAAAATTTTAAGGACTTGCAACAAAGGACACAAATACTATAAATCCACCGACTGTCCGATCTGCCCTATTTGTGAGCAAGAACGGAAACCTGACAATGGATTTCTTTCACTGCTCTCGGCACCAGCCAGACGGGCATTGGAAAACAATGGGGTAACTTCATTGCAACAGCTATCAACATATAGTGAAAAAGAGATTTTGAAATTTCACGGTATGGGACCAGCTTCTTTGCCTAAACTTAGGACTGCTTTGCAGACAAATGGGTTATCATTCAAAAATTAACCACCAAGAAAGGAATGCATTTTATGTCTCCTAGAGCATATTTCATTCAATTTCTTTCGCAAGTCACAGGGGGATTTACGTCAATAAGGGATTAGGAATCGATTATTCCTGAATTTTTATGGGCACCATCCTTGTTAAACTGAAAGTAACTCTAAAAAGTGAGGTAACGAAAAGCATGAGTTCCTATACTCCCTATTTTGAATTCAATAGAAAAAAGTGGGCATCTTTACGAAACCATACTCCCCTTCCTTTAAATGAAGAAGAATTGGATGACTTAAAAGGAATAAATGAAGAAATATCTATTCAGGAAGTAGAAGAGATTTATTTGCCCTTGACTCGTTTAATTAATTTATATGTCGAAGCTTCTCAGCAACTTAACACTGCTACTTCTTCATTTCTAAAAACAAATGCTAAAAAAGTACCCTATATCATTGGAATTGCAGGGAGTGTTGCTGTAGGAAAGAGTACGACAGCAAGGTTACTTCAGACATTATTATCTAGATGGGATAATCATAGAAACGTAGGCCTGGTCACAACAGATGGTTTTTTGTATTCAAATGCCTCTTTAGAAGAAAAAGGATTGATGAAAAGAAAAGGGTTTCCTGAAAGTTATGATACTCAAAAATTAATTAATCTTATCGGTGATGTAAAAGCAGGGAAAAATAAAGTGGAAGTTCCAATTTACTCACATTTAACGTACGATATTTTGTCAAATGAAGTACAAACTATCTGTAATCCAGATATTTTAATAGTGGAAGGTGTTAATGTTCTTCAAGTTGACAAAGAAAATCAAGTATTCGTCAGTGACTTTTTTGATTTTTCACTCTATGTTGATGCAAACGTAGTTGACATAGAAAGGTGGTATGTTGAAAGGTTTCTTCTACTTCAAAAGACTGCATTTCAACGTCCCGAATCCTATTTTCATCGCTATACTAACTTGTCTAAAGAAAATGCTATTGAACAAGCGACTCAAATTTGGGAAGAAATCAATTTGAAAAATTTACATGAAAATATACTACCGACAAAAGGACGGGCCAATCTAGTTTTAAAAAAAGGATCAGATCATAAAGTTGAAAATATCTATTTACGAAAATGATATGGCTATTAATATCGGATTAAGAATGAGGTAAGACTTTAATACTTTTAAATATAACCAATCTGTTTCCAAATTGTAAGCAGGGAGGTTTTGTTCAGTAAGTTTATTTGAATTATGAATTTCTTACTATGAGCTTAGAATGATATAGATCCACAATTTCTTTATATTATTTACTTTGAACTAAACCTAGGTTCTGTATTTGTTTTGAAGTCAAGGAGGGTGATGGAACAATGTCGAAATCTGTAAAGTTGTATCATTTAAGCAAAAAAGTACATAAATGGTCAGGATTAATTTTATCTGTTTTTTTTATGTTCATAGCAGTCACAGGCCTCTTGCTTGTTTATATGATACCACTGGGAGTGGCTGATGAGTTAAGGACGGGAAAAGAGGCGAGTCCAAGTCAATCGATACCTATGGACAGGGTCGTGTCCATTGCTACGTCTCAGGGGCTTCCAAATGTAGACTCGGTTGAAGATATATTTAGAATTGAATATAGACCAAGTGCAAATGTTTACCAGGTTCGCTTTAACAATAGTCAAGGTGTTCAAATCGATGCGAGTACGGGAAAAGTATTATCTACAAACCCGGATTACTCAACTTTCCTCATTACTTTGCATGATGGATCCTTCTTTGGTAATTGGTATAGATACAGTATCCTCACAATAACAGGTCTATCTTTAATACTGCTGTCATTTTCAGGGTATTATATGTTTGGCTTTCCCCTTTATAAGCGTCGAATGGCGAAAAAAAAAGCAAGAGATTTGGAGGTTTAATCGTATGAAAAAGCTTTTCCATTCAATCTAACCATTCCTACTCACCTAGCTTTTAGTAGGAATTGGAGCATATCATGCTGTAAGAGTAACTGGCAATATTTTAGAAGATGGAAAAGCCTACAATACAATTTCGGTTCAAACCATACGTATTGGGGGCACGATCAAATCAATCGTAACTGGAAACTCAGAAATTAAATGGGTGTTTTCTGAAATGTAAATGCGCCAAAACACTTCCAAATGGGGCCGGAAGTGTTTTGGTTCCATATATTAATATTCATTGAATAGGGATAGTTCAGAAAAAGACCACAAATAAAAGGGAATTAAGTTAACACTCAATCAAATCTCTGACTGTAGGCTCACCTTTAAATTTCCACGCTTCATCTGCACAAAATGCTACACCGTAGCCTGTTACAGCATCGTTTAAAAGGAAGCAATCTATTTTTGTAGCTAACATAGCATTAAAGTCTTTTATACCTTTATGAACAATTAAATCTTCCTTCATAGATTTAGTTAAAGGTATTCCAATGTTGAATTCATCAAATACTCTTAGTACTTCCTCATACTTCGTACCTAAATCACTACCTAATGATACTCCTACATCTATATATGGCATCATCGCAATCAGAAACCTTCTTAGCACTTCATACGCATCCGGGGCTTTATAATCGTAAGAAATTCCTGCTTTACACCCTCCGGTGGTTACACTTTCAGAAGCGTTATATTTATAGGCCATTGCCTCTGCTAATCGCTCTACTTCTTCTCTTGTCACTGTTGGATGCATCCTTGTGCCTCTCCTGCGTACCCTTTAACAAAGTTATGCACCACTAACCAACTCTTTGCCTCTGTTTCACAATCATTCCACTCTATGACTAAGTAAGGTTTTTTCATAATTTATAGCCCCCTATAATTTAGTTAAGGTGTATTTCAAGAACCTCTTTTAGTTTGGTATTATCAGTAAGTCCAATTTTAAGAGATTCGTGCACAGCACCCAAAACTGAACCTATTCTCATACTCTACTTTTGGGTGTTGTTACCTCTCCATGGTCTTCCTTCAGTATTATCTTAACTTTAATACTTTTCCCGTAACGTATAAAGTAATAAAGATAACAAGCCCCCATGAAGCCTAAGCCAACTACCAGGGAAGAACGCTGTGCCGGATCAAGTGCCATAAACAGTATAGAAATTCCACATAAAACAAGACACAGAATGGGTATTAGCGGAAATAGGGGAACTTTGTACTTTAACTCCTTCACACCTCCACCAGTTTTAATAAATTGCCTCCTGAAATTGTATTGAGATAGGGCGATGGTCATCCAACTGATTGTACCTTCTAGACCATTTACAGAAAGCAGGACGACAAAAATGGTTTCTACTGAAACTACACTTGTAAGTAAAGATACTAGGGAAAAAAGCAGACTAAATAATACTGCATTAAATGGGACACCTCGAGAATTTAACTTCCCGAATACTGAAGGTGCCATACCATTTTGCGAAAGTGACCAAAGCATACGAGAACAAACATATAATCCGGAATTCCCTAAAGAAAGCAACGCCGTTAAAATGACGAGGTTCATAATATCAGCTGCAAAAGGAATACCTACGCTGTCAAAAACTGCAATAAATGGACTTTGTACTACTCCTGCTTTCCTCCATGGAATCAATGCTGCTAAAACCACGATTATTAGATGTTGTCTAACAATTGGGGTGCAGTTCACTCCGGCAGCTCTTTTTCTTATGGAGCTAACGGAGAAGTTAGGTACAAACAAATCAGGGTTCGGGAATGATGTTTTTTCTTGGTCACCTAGTTAGGAACCTTTAAATCTTCCACTAACGTGACCAGGATAGTTTAGGGGAAAATGGTATAATTTATAATGTAATTTAATTGAAAGGAGGTCGTTTCATATGCCAACCTGTCAGCACTGTGGCTATAAATGGGGCTGGATAGAGACTTTTTTTAAAATGTTTACCTTTAAAAACAAGTTAAGTTGTCCATCCTGTGATTCATCCCAATACGTTTCCAAGAAATCAAGAAACCAATTAAGCTTATTTTCATTTATACCTTTACTGATTTTACCATCAATATCATTTGGGGTACCTAAAGGTTATGTCTTAGCTTTTGAAATAGTTGCTTATGCTTTGGTTCTTATTTTGATGCCATTTATATATAAGCTAAGTAACAAGGATGAACCGATGTGGTAGTCTTTCCAGTAACGGATGCTTTAGCTTAAGATGGGAACTGTCTTTAAGGCAGTTCTTTCTGTTTGCAACGATCGAGGCAGCTTAGTTCATGAGAAACTAACTTTTTGAAGTTTTAGAAAATGGTATAATATGTGAAAAGTAAATAACAAGGAGAAATACTAATGAGCCTTTGTTTTATTGGGGGAGGAAACCCTTCAGCTGGGGAACTTGATGATGTAATGAATTATTTATCAAATCACGTTGAAGCAGGTAATAAAACCTTAATAATTCCTTTCGCTACGGAGGATTCAAAAATTGATAGATGGTTTAATTCTGCAAAGAAATCATTTGGGGATATAGGAATAGAGCATATTAAACTACTAGACTATCGACTCACAAATCAAGAAATGCAAAATGAAATAAAAGACCATAATGTTCTTTATTTTACTGGCGGAAGACCAGAGAAGTTAATGGAAAGTTTGATTGCAAAAGAATTGATACAAGCTATTAAAGGTTTCTCGGGCTTAATGGTGGGTGTTAGTGCTGGGGCGTTAGTTTTTTGTAGAGATTGTATCATCACAAAAGATGAAGATTATCCCGAAACACAAGTAATAAAAGGTTTAGAGTTAGTAGATTTTAGTGTAGAAGTTCACTATGACGGAGCCCTTGATGAAGAATTATTCCCTTTATCATACAATAGGGATATATACGCTATTCCAAATGGTAGTGCAATATATTGGGATAAACAAGTAATTACACCTATTCACAATGTGACGCTTTTTAGAAAAAGAAATAAACAAATTTTTGGTGAAGATTAGACTAACGGGTGCGATAGCTTTAGATCAGAGCTGTCTTTAAGGCAGCCTTCTTTATGCAACTATCGGGGCAGGTTAGAGAAAGAAGGAAATTTGACATACAGGAACAAATGTTCTATTCTGGTATATCCAGTAATAAATAATTCATTGAATGGATTTAGGAGGAATTATATATGTATTTAACGATTTCAGATTTTATCAAAGAATGGAATAAGGAATCTATGCTAACTCAAAACGTTTTGGATGGTTTGACAGATGATTCATTAGAACAATTAGTTTATCCAAAAGGTCGTACTTTAGGAAGAATTGCGTGGCATTTAACAACAAGTATTCCAGAATACTTAGCTAATTTCGGGTTAAAAATCAATGTGGTAGAAAATGCAGAAAACGCCCCAACTTCAGCAAAAGAAATTGCTGAGACATTTAGAAATGTAAGTTCATATTCAGCAAAAATGATTGAAGAACAATGGAAGGATGAAACTCTAAAACAAGTGCAAAATGCATTTGGGAGAGAAGAAACAAATGCTATGATTATTATGGGACTAATCAAACACATCGTTCATCATCGCGGACAAGTTACAGTTCTTATGCGTCAAGCAGGAATAAAACCTTTTGGGGTTTATGGACCACCAAAAGAAGATTGGATTCATTTAGGTGTGGAAAATCCACCACTATAATAACATTGTGCTAACAGGTGCTTTACTTCAATTAAAAGAAGCTGAGATCAGCTTCCTTTTTGTTATGCAGTTAAAGGGGCAGCATTCCTGTAATGAATAAAGTTAATAATGTAAAATCGACAAAGTTTGTGAAAAATATACTTAAACTATCGGGTGCGTTAGTTGAAGGTCGGAGCTGTCTTTAAGACAGCTTTTTCCTTATGGAACTAAAGGGGTAGGATAGTTGAACAATGAAATGGATAATTATGCCAATATCAGACTTAAGTTAGGAGGCGATAATGTGGATGACAAATTAATGGAAATTCCCTTTCCAGAACTTATCTCAAAATTAGCGGTAGCACCTTTATATATTTTTATGGTAATAATGGCTATTTTAAATGTAATACTAAATAGAAAAAATAAAGGATGTTTTAATTTTTTCTTGATAATGGCTTCTTGGGTATACATTTGTATATATTTATTAGCACTGTATTTCTTTTTCTTTGGAAAATAATTTGTTATAGAACTAACGGGTGCTTTAGTTCATTGACAGGGGTTGCTGCGGCAGCCTTTTTCTTATGGCACTAACGGGGCAGGATAGTTCAATAAGAACAGTAAAATAATAATGTATAAAATAACTTATAATGTATAATTATTACAAAAGAGAGAGGGATATTATATTTTGCAGAAGTTTCAGATGCACCATTAATTCAGGATTTAATGATTAAGACTTTTATAGAATATAAAGATGAATTTCCCTCATCAAGTGCTTTAGAGGAGACCGTACATTAGAAGAAATTTACGTTATTTAACGTGTATAGTGATGATTGAAAAGGGGGGCGATTTAATGATGGAATTAGGAACATTAGGCGCTTTTGCTCTAGTATCTTTAGGGATG
Source organism: Peribacillus sp. YIM B13482 (assembly GCF_042787975.1). NCBI lineage: Bacteria > Bacillati > Bacillota > Bacilli > Caryophanales > Bacillaceae > Peribacillus > Peribacillus sp. YIM B13482. Next base: position 880 of record NZ_JBHZPF010000046.1, on the reverse strand, counting down.
GTCTGTTCACCTGGTCCTAATATGATTTATTTAATATCTAGAACAATTTCGCAAGGTAAAAGGGACGGGATAATTTCTCTTTTAGGAGTAATTACTGGTTTTTTGATTTATATCATCGCTACAATGTTGGGCTTATCCTTCTTGTTCGAATTAGTTCCAGTAATGTATGACATCATTAAATGGTTAGGTGTTATCTACTTGTTGTGGTTAGCTTGGAATGCAATAAAACCAGGAGCAAGTTCAATCCTGGAGCCACAGCATTTAGATGTAGAGTCACCAAAAAAACTATATGTTATGGGCCTTATGACAAATTTGTTAAATCCAAAAATTGCGGTCTTGTATGTTTCACTTTTACCTCAATTTATGGATCCTAATAGTGGTTCACTGCTTGTTCAAACTGCTCAATTAGGAACGGTGCAAATTTTTGTTAGCTTTGTTGTAAATTTACTAATTGTTTTATTTGCTGGGCAGGTCGCGGCTTGGGTTGGAAGAAGACCTTTTTTGGTTAAAATTCAACGCTGGTTCATGGCATCTGTTTTAGGTGCCTTAGCTGTAAACTTAGCTTTTCATGAAAAAAAATAAACCTTTGAAGAGTTTTATTAGCACCTCTTGTTTTTATCACGAAAGAAAACGTGTGTTTAAATACGGTGGCTGTATTTAATGATTGCTTAATCAACAAAATCAGCTTGTATTTCTTATTTGTGAAAAAATGTAATTAAACTATAGGGTGCTTTACTTCAATAAGGGAGGTTGCTGAAGCAACCTTTTTGTTATGGAACTATAGGGGCAGGTTAGCTAAAGTGCAATTGTATTAATTTTCATAAATCGGGAAAATATATAGTTAAGAACAAGAAGGAGGTAACAAATGGAAGTAAATATG
>NZ_JBHZPF010000045.1:0-45448 GCF_042787975.1 Peribacillus sp. YIM B13482 | reverse complement strand
TAGTAGATTCTCCTCACTTATTGTGTATGATTCTACATGCCCTTATTTTTATTGTCCAACTAAGTGTAACCTGTCCACAGTCAATAGAAGGAAGCTTGAAGAAATAAAAAAATAGGGGTGTTTTATTATTTCTCCTAATTTACTTTGCGGTCTACAGCAAGAACCCTGTCACTAGCCTTAATATCAAAAAAGAAGGGGCTGCCTCAAAATCGTGAAAAAATGATTTTGAGACAGCCCATTTTTTGCTCTCAAATATTAAATTTACTTGACACAAAAAGAAATAAAATGCATAGTTTAAATCATAAGTAGTAAGTGATAAGTAATAAGTAATAAGTAATAAGTGATAAACGGTAAGTCACATTATTGAATTGGACTAAAACTAATGAGAGGTGTTTTTATGAAGGATATGGAAATTTCGCAAAAATATTTATTATTAGCACTAAATGATAAAGGCAGTGTTGCTGCTATTGGCAGTATGAGGGTTCGTGCTTTTATGGTTGCCAGTGGAATTTTAGAACTTACAGCAGAAGATATTGTTTCGTTTTCGGAGAATCAAGTGACATTAAAACAAGATTTACCAAGTAATAAAGGGTATTTGGGTTCAATCTATAATATGATTTCCGAAGATAATTCAATATCCCTGAAAAAATTAGCAAGGGGAATAGTTACTAAACGAAATTTATTCAAGGAATTATTCAACGCAGTCGGTGATTCTTTAGTGGAATTGGATTTGGTCTCCAAAACAAATGCTGGCTTATTAGGACGATCCAACCACTTTATACCCAGTGAAGGTGCTAAAAAATTAATTGTAGAACAAATTCGTGCAGAATTATTAGAAGAGGGACCAGTTTCAACCGATACAGTTGTTCTTTCAAGTTTGTTAATAGGCAGTCGTATGTTGAAGAACTATTTCAGTAAATTCGAGGAAGAAGACCTTAATGATAAATTATCTATGCTTCGCAATGATACGGCTAACAAAGAAATTTTTGCAATGATTGATGCGTTATCACACACAATTAATACAATCATTGCTTCTGCTTCGGCAGGTTCATAAGGGGGGATTTAAGTGTCAAGGAGACGTTCATTAGAAGATATTTTGAAATCTGAGTATATATCTATCGGTGAACTGGCTCGAATAACTGATTTGAGATACAGTACATTAAAATATTATACCGAAGCTAATTTAATTCCATTTGAACAATTAGATGAAAACTTAACACGTCGTTACCCTCGAGAAGCAGCAGTGGAAAGAGTTGAGACTATTAAAAGCTTAAAGAAATCTGGCTTATCCATTGCGGAGATTAGAGATAAAATAGCGAAACAAAGTTAACAAAATATAACTTTTAGAGTATCGATTTGATCAAAAAAGGGTTACTACCTTAGAATCATTACGACCGTGGAACAACCAATAATAGTAATAATTACCGGTTACACCCTTACCGTGGTGAAAACCGGTTATTTTTTACACACCCCTTAGCGTTGTAAATTCGCGTTTTGCTGGCATGCCCATCAAGCTAACAACATAAATTACAAGAAAACCAACGAAAGTATTTTTTCAAAATTAACCCTTTTTTTTAGATTAAAAGAAAAAGAGCCCTCATTTCTGGGGGCTATAAATTATCTTTAATATTTGATTAGGAGGTCGAGGGTTAACACCGATATTCGGTGCTTTTTCTTACGACTAAGAGATCAGTAAATTATTTTACTTTAATGACTCCACATATGAATGAACCATTTCTGGGGTAACTAATTTACGAGTAGGTATTAGCCTTTGGTTTGCAAGAACATTGATTTGCATAGTGATTTGATTAATATGGTCTGTTGTAAAATCCTTTTCAGCCTTACATAATTCTATAGCTCCTTGAATATAATCTTCACGTTGTTGGTCTAATAGGGAAAATTCAGTAAAAAGTTGATTTTGTTTTTGAGCATGTAACGTAAGGGCTTTATGTACACTCATTGTCCTTCACTCCTATAATTTTTTTTAATAGCTACTTCTATATTAACATCATTTTTTTAGCAATAGCAAAAACTATAAAAGATAAATCCAAAAGGTAGTTGATTCACGCATCGGATGTGATTATGAAAGAGGTCTGGAATACTGAAGTGAACCCAAAAAGTTAGACACTATATTTACTTAGTCCCTGCAAAAGAAGTGCAATAGAAAGTATATTAGAAGAAAAAAGAATGTTTTTCCAACCGGATTATAGGGACGGAGAGCAAAAAGGGCTGAAAAAAATGAGGTTAGCAATGCGAAAAACGGTGAGAAAAAGTAATACAGTCCTGGTATTGTTTAGTGGAGTTATAGATTCTACTGTTGGAGAAGACTTTCCAACATACTAAGGCTATGCTGTGGTACCTGCTAGAATGTATAATACAGCAAATACTATAATTTAAAAATATATTGAACTTATTTTTAATAACTCATATAAATTTCATTGGGATATGCACGAACCGCAAAAATGATTATATTCTCTTTCGGTAGTTATATAAGATACTTCTATGAAAAAGGATTTATCATAGTAGAGTGCTTGGTAAAGTGAGACCTGGGCAAGTCAAGTGTATGAGAATCCTGCTCTTGGCACCTTAAATAATCCATACTCGATTAAGCGCCAAAAGTTTGGTTGATACAATTTTATTTATATTACAATGGAATTAGTTTTGACAGGGAAGGGCGTGTTTGAATCCCTCACAGGTCATCTTTTAAACAAGGATCAACGTGTTCAAAATTTAGTGAAATGAGGTAAATGGAAGTTCCGCCCCCGTGTCCCCAGAAGAAAAATAATGGGGGTGAAACAAAAGGAAAGGGAGACCCTGAAGATCTCCCTAACAATATGCTTTGTTGGCTTTTCGAAAAGCTGTTATTTCTTGATGATACCAAATTGATCAATAATATAAGGTTCTGCATTATTCTTGTTTTGATCAATCTCATAAGTTACGGCAGTCAGTTTTTCTTTATCCATGCTGATACCAACGAATTTTTGAATTTGGCCGCGTACTGGACGGGTGTTATTGCTTGGGTCTGGGCCATAGATCGCTGAATGATTTTCATCGGCTACTTCGAAAAGATTATAGAAAGCTTCTCCAAGTACGGGATCTTGATTTTTGTAATATACTTTTGGTCCAGCTGTTGCAGGGATCAAATAAATAGCGCCATCTGGATTAACGGTATATTCAACTGTTTGTCCTTTTTTAGTTTCCGTAATTTTTTCAGTTTCTGAAGCCGTACCATTACTCGTGATCGGTTTCGTACGTGCATAAATATGGTCATGTCCTTGAAGGACAAAGTCAATGTCAAGCTCCGCCATGAGTGGTGCCACCTGGTTTCTCACTCCGTTCGGATCCATGATATCATCATCCGTTGCATGGTTAGAAGTCGTATAAGGTCCCTTGTGAATATTAACAATAACCCATTTAGATCCATTGGCTTTGGCTGCTTTTACATCTTCCTTCAACCATTCAATTTGATTTTCCGAAAAGTTCGCATATTTCTCAGAATCCTCGTTGCTATTGAGGACAACAAAGTGAGCGTTACTGTAATCGTAAGAATAATAGGCACCTGTTTCGGTAGCTGAGTTTTCAGGCACATCCAGGTTAAAATGGTCGATAAAAGCATAACTTTCATCCTCGTGATTCCCCGCGGATGGTGCAAATGTCGTGTTTAGCAAGCTTTCCTGAGAGTGCCCTAGTAGCCAATCCCATTGTTCCTCTTTGACTCCATCGTCAACTAAGTCGCCATTATGAACCATGAACTCGGCGTTAGGGACCGTATCTAAAGCTTTTGAAATGGTTTCGGACGAAAGGATCGCCTCATCTTCCGTTTTAGCTTGAGTATCGGTCAAGTCAATAAAGGTAAAAGCACCATTTTTGGGTGCTGTTGTAAACGTACCTACTTCACTCCAATTGTTTAATGATGCATCTCCAACACGGTAGTAGTATTCAGTATCTGCCTTAAGTCCAGTTGCTTCTGCTTTATGTACATACTCTTTTTGAGAATTTGTAGAAATGTTTTGAGTACCTGAAAATTTTAAGGCTTTCTTAAAATCAGGCTTCTTAACGCCCGGCTTTTTCACAACTTGTAAATCACTGTTCTTGGAATCCAGTGAAGTGTACCAAGTGAATCCTTTAGAATTCGTAGAATTGCCATTAAATGTAACGGTCACTTTACTAACATATGGATTTGAATCAGCTGCTGCCAAAGAGAGAGTACTGCCATACCCACCCACAATGCTTAGAGTCAGGGCAACTGAAATCAATTTTTTTGAGTTTTTTTCACGTAGCTTTTCCTCCTATATATTTATGATTACTATCCCTTAGGACAGCAAGTTAAATATAACAAAACTAAATATCTATATTATTAATCATATATATTAATAATGTTAAGATATGGTATTACAGCACAAAGACAATACCGTTACAATGCCCACTTGAGACTAACGGAGAAGTTTCTTTAAGGACTATTTTTAAATATAACCATGAAGGACATATAATCTCAGTAACATATAGTGGGGACAAATCATACAAGGAACACTGATTGGAATTGTAAAAGAGGATAGTTGCTTAGTGGTTAAGGTATGACCATGTTAATAGCAAAATTGAAATTAGGAGGAAATGTGTTTCTACTCCTAAAAGTCTTACCAGATGGGCGAATTATGCCCATATTAAAATTGGAAATGGCTTGACGCTGAAGTAACTGAAGGCAGTTCAATCATTGAGGAAATTGTTATATAAAATTATTATGCCTAATAAGGAGTTCTTATTGTACGGAAGGGTGCGATTTTTCAATAAGAAGACCGCTTTATATTTTGTGCTACGGGGTTGTTTTGTTCAACATTAAGCATTAAAAATCTCTATAATAATTCGTAGATATAAGAGTATGAATAATGCAAGAAGGCATATTAAAAACACAGAATAAATTTAGTGAAAGGAGGGAGCAAAGTGAAAAAGGACACATAATTAGGGTTATTTCTTTCGTTGATTGTATTATTTGGTTTTCCCGTAGTTTATTTAGTTGTCTGTTTTCCATAACAAGTCATTTTATTAACAATATAAATATGATATTACATTCATGATTCATGTGGTTCCCCCGCTAAAAAATGCTTTCTTATTCCAGCAATTCGGAAACATTCGGTAAACATATCTAACAAGGGGAATTAGGGCGGTTTTACCTTATGGGGTAAAGCCAATTTCATATAAAACAAATGAATCATTCATTTTGTTTAATATCTTTTAAATGACCGGAACGTACGACTTTAGTTTCTAAATATTTTTCATTAAACTCGGAGGTATCTCCCCATAACGGAATTCTGCCTGCAACATTGGCACCTGAATTTTGAAGGGCTTCTAATTTTCTCGGATTGTTGGTGATAAGTGTCACTGGATTGGAGCGCAGTTTTTTTAACACTCGAATGGCGTCATCATAGTTACGTGCATCATCCACAAATCCAAGCTCTAAATTCGCTTCCACCGTATCCAATCCTTCTTCTTGCAGAACATAAGCCATGGCTTTACTAAATAATCCGATGCCTCTTCCTTCGTGATTCGCTAAATAAAATAAAGCACCGGTTCCTTGAGCAGCAATCATTTTCATAGCATGTTTTAGTTGAAAGCCACAATCACATCGTTTGCTGCCAAATATATCACCAGTATGACAAATGCTATGCATCCGGATAAGAGCATCCGAGGAATTTTGAAAATCTCCATACAGCAACACACTGGATTGCTGCATTTCCGCTAAATTGGAAGAGGCTAAAGTTTCAATGATCTTTTCCATATTATAAGAGCCTTCATTACAAAAATGACCTGCCATATTATCACATCGTAACCAGCAATACCATTGGAATATAGTTGTTTCGCCATCTAAGTTAACGGGTAATTTGATAGGTCCGACTAAATAAATGGATTTTTCATCACCTTTAATAACGTTAATTTTATCTTCTAATATCAAGGCGACTTTTTCATTAATCATAAAAACTTCCTCCTTATGTTTCAAAATATTTAATGTACTGTTGGGCAAAATATTATTATGGACCAGTTCTGTTCATATTGTACCCAATCCACTCTTTTGGAATCGTTTGTTTTAAAAAGAAGCAAAAGTCCAAATGTACTAAAGCGAAAGAATAGTCCAAAAGGTTATCCCCTATTTTCTGTGTGAAAACCCCTGTCCATATAGTCAACTTGAACGAAAACTTAATTGTGAAAGTCATATCACTTTCCTGATTGGACGAAAAAAGATTTAACCCACTTAAGTTCCTCTTTTTAATAAAGGAGATATTCTATATGTCAGGTTGTGACGGCGGTTTTGGATTCGGTGGAGGTTTCACATTTGGTCCGTTTTGTTACCTCTTAATCGTTGATGAAGCAGTTGTGTTGGGTTGATCCGGAGGCGGTTACGGATATGTTGGTTACTGCTAATAAATAGTATAAAAAAAGTCAGCCTATATGGAGCGGTTTCTTTAAAATTGATTCTATCGAAAGCATCCTCATTGATACCACCTATCGGAGGAAAGGGGTATTTTTACTAAGATTCGCAGAAAAAATGCTTGTTGAGTACTTAGCAAACCCAAAACGCTAAAAGCGTTTGTAATTCTTTTCAAGTGGGTCTAGATAGTGAAAATTTGTTTCTAGAATTTTGCATATAATGGTGGGGGAGAAGAGTTCTTTAGATTACCTCGGCAGTTGAATTTGGAAAACCTTTCCGTTAACATGGAATAGAATCATATATTAGGAGGTTGTACATTGGCTTTACAAATCAAAGAAGTTACGAAAAAATTCGGGGATTTCACAGCTGTCAATCAGCTTGATTTAACGATCCCTGAGAAAGAAATGTTCGGTTTTTTAGGTGGGAACGGGGCGGGGAAAACGACAACGTTCCGGATGATACTCGGCCTGCTTGACCCCACTGAAGGGGAAGTGATCTGGGATGGTAAGAAAATCGATTATACGACCAGTTCATTGATTGGCTATCTTCCAGAGGAACGCGGGCTATATCCTAAACTGAAGGTACGCGATCAAATTGTGTATTTGGCTAGATTAAGAGGGATGAACAAACGGGATGCTTTGAAAGAGTTGGAGTATTGGCTAGACCGCTTTATGGTGCCCGAGTACATCGATAAGCGGGTAGAAGAGCTTTCTAAGGGGAATCAGCAAAAAATCCAGCTGATCGCCTCCATGATTCATAAACCTGAATTACTTATCCTTGACGAACCTTTCAGCGGGCTGGATCCGGTTAATGTGGAAATACTGAAGAAAGCGGTCATCGACTTAAGGGACAGCGGCACGACGATCGTTTTCTCGAGTCATCGCATGGAGCATGTTGAGGAGATGTGTGAGCATCTTTGCATCATGCATAAAGGTTCCCCGGTTGTGGCTGGAAAATTAAAAGAAATTAAGCGTTCTTTTGGTAAAAAGAATGTTTCAATAAAAGCCGATTTTGATTTATCTTTCCTGGATACTTATTCAGGTGTAACAAAAATTAAGAACACGATGGAGGGGAAAATCCTTCAAGTCACTGGTGAAGATGTAGCTGAGAACATGATTCGTGATCTCGTTCCAAGAGGTTTCGTTCGAAAATTTGAATTGGAAGAACCTTCGCTTACGGATATTTTCATTGAAAAAGTAGGTGCCGTCTATGAATAAATTTTGGATTGTCCTTTCCCATACATATCTATCAAAATTAAAAACGAAATCCTTTATCATTTCTACAATCATTATGATGGCCTTGATTCTTGTCCTTACGAATATTTCGAAACTTATAGATTCATTCGATAGTGATGATCAGGAAAAGGTTGCTGTCATCGATCAGACTAAAGATAGCATATTTGATTCTTATAAAAATGCGGTAGCAGGTGTGAACGAGGCCATTTCGGTAATATCCGCCCAGGATGAAAAGGCAGCGGAGGAAATGGTTAGCAAAGAAGAAATCGTTGGGTATCTGTTGATCAAAAAGGATGATACCCTGGGCTTCAAGGGAACGTATAAAGCGAATCAAATTTCAGATTCAATGGTAAGTAATGATTTGCTTCTCGCGCTTACCCAATTGAAGGGCCAAATAACAGCGAAGGAATTGAAATTGACAGAGCAGCAAATCGCACAATTGAATACGCCGCCAGCATTTGAAACGATTGCGCTTCAGAAAAATGCAAAAACAGAAGAAGACCTCAATCAAGCTCGCGGTCTTGTGTATGTGCTCTTATTCGTCATTTACTTCGGTGTGTTGATGTATGCAACGATGATTGCAATGGAAGTAGCTACTGAAAAGACTTCACGCGTCATGGAAATCCTGATTTCAAGTGTCCCGCCAGTCACGCAGATGTTCGCCAAAATAATGGGGGTAGCTTTGCTTAGTCTTACTCAAATGCTTTTATTTTTTGGCGTGGGTTATTTCTCGATAAAACAAAACTTGACAGGTATGGATGAAGGATTCTTCTCGTTTTTTGGATTCGGCAACATCAATATCTCAACGATCATTTATGCAATCATCTTCGCTTTGCTTGGTTATCTTCTTTATGCGACTCTTGCTGCATGTCTGGGGTCCGTTGTCAGCAAAATTGAAGATGTCCAGCAAATGATTTCACCGATGACCATGTTAGTTGTCATTGCCTTCATGATTGCGATGTTTGGACTAGGGAATCCGTCAGCCAATTATATTACGATTACATCATTCATTCCATTTTTCACGCCTATGATCATGTTCCTGCGCGTAGGCATGCTTGATGTTCCATTCTGGGAAATCGCCATCAGCATTTCAGTGTTGATTCTAACCATTGTTTTACTTGGTATAATCGGATCAAAAATCTATCGTGGTGGAGTCTTGATGTACGGAAGCTCAAAATCACTGAAAAGCATTAAGAATGCCTTGCAATTATCAAAGAAAAATTAACATGAAATCTGGTTCCTTCATTTCCTGTTGGAGGTTTCCAGGTTCACCATCATTATGCGTGTGTGCCGCAGAGTTTCTATAATCAGCAGTATACACAGTTAATAAAATAAAAAAATTTGGGATTTATGAAAAAGGTGCAAAAAGGAACATAGATATAAGGGAACACATGTAAAATGAATTCCATTTATGCAACCATGATCAGGAGTGAATTATCATGAGCAATTTTGTAACTTTGACGATAGCTTCAGAAGCGTTTCTCTTGCTATCCTTCATCATCATTTTTTTATCGGCCAGGAATGCGAAAAAGAATGTTCTCTTTGTCATCCTGTTCATCATTGGAGGTGCGCCGCTTCTCTATTTAGCCATTGATCATGCGACCAGCGATTACATGGACGCGAATATCGGATTGGGCCTTGCCTTTATGTTCACCTGGATATATAGCGTAATAGCTTTTATCATTGGCATCATTCTTTTAGTGAAAAAGAAAAGGAATAATGATAATAATATTTCAAAAGAACAGTAATCATCACATTGGAATCATAAATTAAATGAAAATAAATACGCTGAGGATACATGAGTATCCTCAGCGTTTATTTGGGCTAATGTTTTAATAAAACATCTTGACTACTCGCATTTCTTAGGCAAAGAGGACCTTGGCTGGTCCAGGTTCCGGGTAGACTAACTCCCAAAATATGAGTTTCCTAACTAAAGAATAGAAAATGGTAAAAAACGAATAGTAAATAAAGAACGTAAATCTCATTCTTTGCATAGGGTAGGAGGGTATGGTATATTAATTTCTAGGAGGGATGGAAATTGGATGAAATAATGAATGGGCATGATTCGATGAACGAAGATGAATGCTGTACGACCTCTTCCCACGGCCGAAAGAGCCATCACTCGGATTTAGTAAAAAAGAATTTAACGACCCGGTTAAATCGCATCGAAGGTCAAATTCGCGGTATAAAGGGTCTTATTGAAAAAGATACGTACTGTGACGATGTGATTACCCAAATAGCTGCTACTCAAAGTGCGATGAATAGTGTGGCCAAGATTTTATTGGAAGGCCATCTTAGGAATTGTGTGGTTGAACGGCTGAATGATGGGGATACGGCGGTTATAGATGAAGTGCTTGTAACGATACAAAAATTAATGAAGAAGTAAAGGAGAAGTGGTTTTGAATGGAAAATGTAACATTGAATGTCAGTGGAATGTCTTGTGGTCATTGTGTGAATGCTGTTGAAGGTAATGTAGGAAAACTGGCAGGTGTTGAAAGCGTAAAAGTGCATTTGGAAGCAGGCAAAGTGGATGTAGCTTTTGATAAAGAAAGAGTATCACTTGAAAAAATAAAAGAAACAATCGATGATCAAGGCTACGATGTCGAGTAGGTGAAAAAAGTGCTTCTAAGGCACTTCTTTTTTACAAAAAAATATACCCCATAGCGGTATGGGAAGGCGTGGATGATGTGAGCAGCCATATAAAAGAAACAAGTATGCAGATTTCAGGCATGACTTGCGCTGCCTGTGCAACCAGGATTGAAAAAGGGTTAAACAGAATGGAAGGCGTGGAGGAAGCCACCGTTAATTTGGCTCTTGAGAAATCAGTCATTAAGTATGATCCAGAAAAATTAAGCAACAAGGACTTTGAAAAGAAAATTCAAGATCTTGGCTATGGTGTAGTGAAAGAGAAAAAGGAATTTACGATTACTGGCATGACCTGTGCAGCCTGTGCTACCCGAATTGAAAAAGGGTTAAATAAGTTGGATGGAGTGAGCCTGGCTAATGTGAATCTGGCGCTTGAAAATGCGACCGTCGAATATGACCCTTCCGAAGCGTCCCCAGTTGATATCATTCAACGAGTGGAGAAGTTGGGGTATGGGGCGATCATCAAGGAAGATAATATGGATTCAGTGGATTTCCGTCAGAAAGAAATTCACAAACAAAAGAATAAATTCATCTTTTCCGTCATTTTATCTTTTCCATTGTTATGGGCAATGGTAAGCCATTTTAGTTTTACTTCGTTTATCTATATGCCTGATTTCCTCATGAATCCTTGGGTGCAAATGGCATTTGCCACCCCCGTGCAATTCATCATTGGAAAGCAGTTTTATGTTGGTGCTTATAAAGCCTTGAAAAATAAAAGCGCCAATATGGATGTATTGGTCGCAATGGGAACATCCGCTGCCTATTTTTACAGTGTCTATCAGGCGATCATTTCGATTGGATCCCATCACAATACGGCACAACTTTATTTCGAAACAAGTTCGATTCTTATCACCCTCATTCTTTTAGGGAAACTTTTTGAAGCAAAAGCAAAAGGACGTTCTTCCGAGGCCATCAAAAAATTGATGGGGCTTCAGGCCAAAACGGCATTGGTGTTAAGGAATGGTGAAGAGCGTGACATACCTCTTGAAGAGGTCATTGTAGGGGATACGGTTTTGGTGAAGCCGGGTGAAAAGATCCCTGTCGATGGAGTAGTGGTTGAAGGGAACTCTGCAGTCGATGAATCCATGTTAACGGGTGAGAGCATTCCGGTAGATAAAACAATCGGGGATACTGTGATAGGTTCAACATTGAATAAGAATGGTTTTCTCCAAATGAAAGCGACGAAGATCGGAAAGGATACAGCTCTTTCTCAAATCATCAAAGTCGTCGAAGATGCTCAAGGGTCCAAAGCTCCGATTCAAAGGCTTGCTGACCAAATTTCCGGTGTCTTCGTTCCTATCGTTGTCGGAATCGCCCTTTTAACTTTTCTTGTTTGGATTATAGTGGTTAGCCCTGGAGAATTCCTACCTGCTTTTGAAGCGATGATTGCAGTGCTAGTCATAGCTTGTCCATGTGCTTTAGGTCTGGCCACCCCCACATCCATCATGGCAGGATCAGGGCGGGCTGCAGAATTCGGTATTTTATTTAAAGGTGGGGAACACTTGGAAACCACTCACCATATTGATACGGTCATTTTGGATAAAACGGGAACGGTAACGAATGGTACCCCTGTGTTAACCGATGTCATCATCGAGAATGGAATGGAAGAAGACCAGTTTTTATCTCTTATTGGTGCAGTTGAAAAACAATCCGAACACCCTCTTGCCCAATCTATCGTTCAAGGAATTCAAGCAAGACAGGTATCACTTGCAGAGGTTGGGGAATTCGAAGCGATACCTGGTTATGGGGTGAGAGCTGTAGTGGATCAAAAAGAGCTATTCATCGGAACGCGAAAATTGATGAAGCAGAATAACGTGGATATAACAAAGGCGCTAACAGCGATGGAAGAACTTGAAGAGCAAGGGAAAACCGCAATGCTCGCTAGCATTGAAGGTGAATATGCAGGCCTCATTGCTGTTGCGGATACGATAAAAGATACCTCGCTAACGGCTATTAAAAGGTTAAAAGCAATGGATATCCAGGTCATCATGATAACAGGGGATAATCAAAGGACAGCAAATGCCATCGGCAATCAAGTGGGGATTGACCAAGTGATTGCAGAAGTACTTCCTGAAGGGAAAGCAGAGGAAGTTGAAAAACTGCAGGCCGCCGGTAAAAAAGTGGCAATGGTCGGGGATGGGATAAATGATGCACCAGCACTTGCACTTGCTGATATAGGAATGGCTATCGGAACCGGGACGGACGTAGCCATGGAAGCTGCCGATATCACTTTGATTCGAGGTGATTTGAACAGTATTGCAGATGCAATCCTCATGAGCAGGAAAACGATGCGAAATATCAAACAAAACCTATTTTGGGCATTTGCTTATAACGTAATCGGAATACCAATTGCTGCAATCGGACTGCTTGCCCCGTGGTTAGCGGGTGCTGCCATGGCTTTCAGTTCTGTATCAGTCGTATTAAATGCACTGCGCCTTCAACGGGTAAAGCTAAAAAAAACCATATAACCATAAAAAGAAGGCATTGGTAATTATCAATGCCTTTTTCAATCTGCCTTAAGAGTTGGATTTGCCATTACATACGATAAATCCTTGGCAAGGGGACAATCGGCATTCATCTGGAAAATGAACTTTAGTATATTTACAGCGACTCCTGCTTGATATTCCTTTATTATCGAGGTTGCCATGCCAAGCTTATTTTAAACAGTAAAATACAAAATCTGTAGGTACGCCACGCTCGCCTTGTTGATGGAGCATCGCTGACACATTACCCCGGTGATAGGTCCCATGGTTCACTACATGATGGATGAGGTCGGCAAGTACAAACTCACAAGCCCCCATTTTGGGGTGTTCGGTTACAATGGTCCGTTCCAGATCAGGCTGCGTTGCAAGAAAATCATAATAATCCTTTGCAAGTCCATCATAGCAAGATTCTAGTTCATTTATTGAAACTCCACCCACTGCTTCCCGCCGCCGTTCAACTTTCTTAAAAGTATCTTGAATGGTGCTTCCTTTCATTATCTCCAACCATGTGATATCTGTTGCGTAAAGGTGAACCAGGACGTCCTTAATGGATGGAAAGACACTTTTTATCGTGTCGACATAGACTCCGTCAGGTAATTGTTTTAAGTTCTGGAAAACTTGCTGATTAGCCCAAACATGGTAATCATACATTTTCGTGGCACGGTTCTTTTCCATTTTTCTCACTCCTTCTATTGTTACTTAACCCATTTCGACAATAATTAAAGAATACCTTTATCAAATCCTGCTAAAAATCTTGATATTAAAGAGGGGGATTTTCCTGAAAAAGTAAAAGAAATGCTGAGTGTTCCTATGCCAAACATTCCTCATAGTTCTTTCTAATCCTACGGTTTTATTCTAAATATGCTCAATTATTAATCCAGTAACTTTCTATTGATAAACACGTATATAATTGTTAAAAAGACAAATATGGCTAGGATAAGAATTTTACCTTCATAATGATAGTCGATCATGCTGTTTGTAATCATTAATAAGCCTATTGGAAGAAAAAAGCCGCTGCCTGTCACTATCCCCAATAAAGATTTATTTTTAATCATCTTTTCATTAAATCCAGCTAACAGCCATGTTTGCTTTTTGATTCCCACTAAATAGGAAATTAATAAAAAAGCTATACCAATGATCAATAAACCATAATCCATCTCAATACCTCCAATAAGATTTATTCCTATTAATTTATTACGATCTATAATTACAAAAGTTTCCTTTTATTCAAAAAAATCAATCTCCATCAGAATGACGTAATTCTTGTCTTGCGAGGGGGAAATTAGAAAAAAAACGCACTAAAAAGCGGTAAGTGTTTTCTCTAGTTAGATAACCATTGTTATAGCTTTATTTTTTCAAAATATACTAAGTGCAGACCAAGGCATCAGTCTTTTCTATTTTTTATGATAGAAACAAGGTCAGAATCAAAAGAAGATGAATCCAGGGCACTTTGTGGGTTAAGCGTTTAACGCTAAAATTTTTTTCTAAGCTAATAAAGTCAGTATGCGATGGCTGACCATCCTGGGGAAAAAATGCCCATGTAGACAACTGTTCCTTTTGCTACTATATGTCCCGAAAAATGGAAAAGCGGATGTGGAGGGAACTCCATGCCCAGCTTAATTTAGATGAACTATATTAAGACAAACCTAGGCTTTTGACCACATTGGAATTTTATGGAAAACATATCCCGATAGTGCATTGTCAAAATTCGGTTTGAAGTTTTGGGAAAGAAATGCTTTTGTCAAGAAGTTTTCTCTCACTAGCGACTGGTGGTTATTCTGTTAGTTTACATAAATTACTTACCCTAAAAGGAAGATTTTGAGGCGTTTGTTCAATAATATAAACATTATTTGATTCAATTAAGTTTTTTAGAAGGTATCTGATAATTTGTCCCATGCAAATGCCTCGTTATATACATACCATGATAAAAGATGCTATCCTACTATTGCCATTACGGCTGATCCATCAACATTGCGTTGACCATTGTTAAGGGGGTCTATCCACTATTGATATTTTTGCAGTAGAGACAGAGTAAATGATTAAGGGTTTCTCAAGTGGGCAATGTCACAGACATGATGAAATAATAAAGGAGATATGCACCCAATTTGTCAATCAGGGATGAACTGCATAAACAGAGATTAGAAGTATCATTAACCATGCGAACGACTTGAAAATCTGGAAGTTCAAAGAACGTGAATATACAGAAGTTGTGTTACAGATTGAAAAACACAATCTTTTAAACTCATGAGTGTCTTGATACTGTTTCCGAATTAATTTGTTAGAGAAAATAGAACCGTCATTGATTCCAATCATGGATGGCAATCGGGCTAGTTTATCCTAAAACTGGCTTGGGCTGATTTTCAGGATTCAAGAGTGTGAAAATTTCTTTCTATTAGAAATTATCGTTAATAATAATAACTCTTATCGAGAGGTGGGAAAAAATGAAAGCAGATGCCGTTTTTGAAGGTGGGGGGGTCAGGGGAATTGCTTTTATTGGAGCGATTCAAGCAATGGAAGAGGAAAAAGTAGAATGGGAAAGACTTGCTGGGACATCAGCAGGAGCAGTAATAGCTGCTCTTTTGGCTAGTGGCTATAAAAGCCATGAAATTAAAGAACGGTATAGTGAAATCAATTACTCAAAGCTTCGAGGCAGGACAATTCTGAATCGAATTCCCATTTGTGGATTATTTTTGGAACTTATGGTTCATCTCGGGATTTACAAAAACGATTATTTGGAAACATGGGTGGATTCTCTTCTTTCAGAAAAAGGGATTAAGACATTCGCGGATCTTCCAGATGGAAAGTTGAAGATAATTGCTTCGGATGTTTCGAATGGCCAGATGCTTATTTTGCCAGATGATTTGGATCGCTATGGGATGACTCCTGCTGATTTAAAAGTTTCAACTGCCGTAATGATGAGTGCCTCCTTACCATTTTTCTTCCGTCCGGTTATTTGGAAATCAAAAGACCGGAAAAAATCCTACATTTTAGATGGTGGTTTACTTAGTAACTTCCCAATATGGATATTTGATACAGACAATCCTCGCTTTCCAACGTTTGGATTCCATTTTGTGAAAGATGAAGTTAACATAGATGCGGTTATACCAACGCCAATCCACCTTTTCAAAAATATATTTAAAACGATGCTTCAAGCCCATGATTTACGTTATATGAACGAAGAAACGATTGAACGCACGATTCAAATTCCTACTGGCGGCATCAACGCAACGGATTTTGAACTGAATGAGGATGAAATCGACTTTCTCTATAAATCAGGCTATACTTCTGCAAAAGAATTTTTGTCGAAGTGGGATTTTGAACAATATAAGGTCAAACGCATGCAAAGAGTAAAAAATAAGTAGGAGAAACGATATGCTATCGTTTCAAAAGTGTGAAAGAGATGGACAAGGAGCTGTTACGACGGCTCTTTTTCTTATTGAATGAACGAACCAATCGTTTAATTCAAAAGCAATAAGTGGAATTACACTCATAAAAAATTAATATAATATATTATTTTGATATTGGTTAACAAATATTATAAAAGCATTTAAATGTATGAGGAAATGAGACTTTTAAAAATTATTAGATGACATAATAAATAGTATCTTTTACGACGTCTATGTGAACCAGTCAAAGAATTGACCGAACATAAAAAACTACTTCTTTCGAAAAAAATCTTGACTGAGACATATTTCAAGTCTTGAATGAAGTCATAAAATCCCACAGCTTCTAAAAGAGGTAACGATAATTTGGATAATGATTCTTCAGACCCTTTTTTATATATATTTTTATAAAAATAAAATAAATCTAGTTATATTTTCATACTAATGTTAATATAAAGTGGTAGATAATACCTAACCATGGAAAGGAGAGGATTTTATAAACAGATATAGAAATCGGAATTGTTACCGCCTCAGCCTTCAGCCTTAAACCTTTGTCCTTCAGCCTCTACTTAGATCACTCCATAAACAGCATCTTCTATGAGAGAATTTATTTCTTAAATGTAGGAAAAATGTTAAGAAAAAATCTACTAGAAGGGGAATAGAAGATTATGAAAAATATATTTGCCTTTTCATTATCGTTGATGCTCCTTCATTTGCAAGTATAGAAGTTAGCAACGAGACATCGACAC
The DNA here is from genome assembly GCF_042787975.1 of Peribacillus sp. YIM B13482. NCBI lineage: Bacteria > Bacillati > Bacillota > Bacilli > Caryophanales > Bacillaceae > Peribacillus > Peribacillus sp. YIM B13482. The sequence continues at coordinate 28,531 of NZ_JBHZPF010000045.1, read as the reverse complement.
AACAAGAAGTAAACGAACATGCCTATTCTTTTAATGAACTAGAAATAATAAGTAATACAATTTTAACGGAGCAAGAGATTGAAAATCTATATAATGAAGTTATGAGTATTAATACACTTAACTCTGGTGGTATAACTGCATATGGACCTATTTCAGGTGGATCAACAATAACTGAAATAGCTCCTATTTATAGAACCTACAAAAATACCGGTGTAAATGAAGCCAAAAATCTAATTTTTGCATATATGATGAAAAAGATTCCTAAAAAACTGACAGATAGTGTATTCGCTAATTGGCTTTTTGTAAAGTTAAATAGCTGGTCCAAAATTAGTCCAACTTACGTGGGTTCTTGGGTATCAAGTTCATATAGCACTGCAGAAAAGAAAAGAAATTATCATGCGACAGTGGTTCATTATGGCAAAAGTAATTACACATCACCTAAATCAGTTCAATATTTCCAATGCAATTACTGGTTTAGGAAATAAAAATCGAGGAAATGGGGAATAAGATGAATTTGAAAATGTTATTGAGAATAGGTATCTTTTTATTATTTTCTTTTCTAATGATTTTTGATTATTTCCCTCATCTCGTTCTCAAAGACATTCCTAAAACTGCACTGACAATTGGAATGATCTCATTAGCGGTTGTCTATATTGTCATTAATCGAAAGACTGAAAAAGATTGTGAAAATGCATTAATTGAAGAAGCAGTATTTATTTTTTATATGTTAGTGCTAATAGGATTATTAACGGTAATGGGCGGAAAATCTACTGTAGGAATTTCTTTGAATAATCCTATGTTATGGTTTGTTTTATTATTGACAATCGTTGATATGACCGTAAGATATAGGAAAATGAATGCTTAGAAAACGCTAAACTTATGAAATTGGGGAAATTCCGGACGAAAAAACAGCCAGTTGACTGCCTATTTACTTCATATTATCTCAGACTAAAGCTTTAGGCACATAACATGTACTTTATTATTTTCTTATAACGAACGAAGGAGCCTTTATAGCTTCTTCGTTTGGTTGGTTACGAGTTCCCTTATTTCATAATAAATCGAATCGTATAATCTTTTCCATTGATACTCTTCAGCAAGAATTTAATTAATTCTGCGTACCTTTCCTCAAGCCAATCTCGAGCGAATACATTAGGTGCAACTAATGTCATTTGGTCACTTTCAATAGAAGAAAAGTACACATCTTTCATCCAAGCCTCATAGCTCGGTTTAGAGATCTTTTTCTGCATTTGTAATTTAACAAGGGAGAATGTATCTTTATCGTCCAACAATTCATTATGTATTGACACATCTTTTAAAGGAAGTACAGCCTCTTGATCCGGGTTTTAAATGATCTATTATTTGAGTGACACGATTTAATTCATGTCTTAGTGAAAGTTTTAGCTTTAGTAACTCCTGCATTAAAAAATCTTTAGATTTATCATTACTATCCATTGTACTTCCCCTTGATGTCTGGTTATCTTTCTATTATAACTTTTTTATGTTCTATTCCCATGGCGAATTCTACACGAAATAAGGTAGAAAACTATACTAGGAAGCAATAGGTAAAAGTCCAAGAAAGATCCATGAAGTATTAGTTCATGGATCTTTTTAGACATATTCTAAATCATTTGGTTCTTTTTCATTTGTAAGTAAATTCAACAGTTCATCTAGTTCCTGGCTTTTATGTAATGTTTTTGGGGCAGTAAATCCATAAATCAATCCGGTGTTTATTAGTTCTTTCCTCAATATCTCAATTTTTTTAAATAATGCTTCCATACTCTCCAATGCAGAATCCTCAAGTGCTTTCTTTTTTTGTTATGAAACTATTATTACATAAATTAGGATGTTTTTAAACCAAAAGTGAGTATTGACTTATAAAATTATTATTGAAGCATTTTTAGTCCGATTTTAGAAAACTATGATGATTTCTAAACCTTCCTTTGAATCAAGGTTTCCTTACTGCGGTGGGATCCAACCAAGTGATAGCGATCTTTCTTTTATTCCATTATTTCGCTGGCTTCTTAGGCTTTTATAGTTTTAAAGGTTTATTGTAAAAATAGCCCATAGCAGTTATTTGTAATGATTAAATAAATGATTCATTAAGAAAAATAGGTTGAAAGAATGATGTTGTAGATGAAAGTTTGTAGGTCTATGTAAATGCATGAGTGAATCAGATCTGTTTCATTGTTTAAAGAGACCCATAAGTCCTGCACGGAAATCCCTAATTGGAAATTTGTTGATTTACACTTATTCATACACCTTTAAAAGGGCCATACTATACTTGAACCAGATTCAAATAATAGGAGGGAAAGATCAATGAATAATGAAAGAGCAATGGATGATTTAATTAAGAATTGGAGCGAATTAGGTAAGAATATGGACCGCCGAAACTTTATCCAGGGAGCAAGTAAACTTGCCGGACTTTCATTAGGTCTTGCCCTTGCTCAATCAATGGGCGGGATTGAAGTAAATGCTGCCCCGAAATTCAGTGATTTTCCATTTACTCTAGGTGTAGCTTCCGGTGATCCGCTCTCGGATAGTGTTGTTTTATGGACAAGGCTGGCACCTGATCCGTTAAATGGAGGAGGTATGCCACAAGAAGCCATATCCGTTAAATGGGAAGTGGCAAAGGATGAAAATTTCAGACAGGTTGTACAACAAGGCAAGGAAATAGCCAGGCCTGAACTTGGCCATTCCGTTCATGTGGAAGTAAGCGGGTTAAAACCGGATATGGTCTATTTTTACCGTTTTAAAAGTGGAGGGGAAGTAAGTCAGACTGGGAAAACGAAAACACTTCCGCCAATCGGTTCAAGTGTTTCAAGCCTGTCATTCGCTTTTGTTTCATGCCAGCAATTTGAGCATGGTTATTATACGGCCTATAAACATTTGGCAAAAGAAGATTTGGATCTTGTCTTTCACCTTGGCGATTACATATATGAGTACGGGCCAAATGAATATGTTGCTTCTACAGGTAATGTCCGTGTACATAACAGTCCGGAAATCATTACTCTTGAGGATTATCGAAATAGATACGCACAATACCGCTCTGATACTCATTTAAAAGCGGCACACGCTGCTTTCCCATGGGTCGTGACTTGGGATGATCATGAAGTTGAAAACAATTATGCAAATGTCATTCCGGAAAAAGGACAATCGGTTGAAGCATTCATCAAGAGAAGGGCAGCCGCTTATCAGGCTTATTATGAGCATATGCCCCTTCGTAAATCTTCCTTGCCAAAGGGAGCGGATATGCGGTTATACCGAAATTTCACTTATGGCGACCTGGCCTCTTTCTTCGTATTGGATTCACGCCAATACAGGGATGATCAGGCAAACGGCGATGTCAGTTCACCGCAAACGCCTGAGTCACTTGATCCAAATCGTACATTACTAGGTCGAGAGCAGGAACAGTGGCTAACTGATAATCTTTTGAAATCAAAAACGAAGTGGAATGTGCTCCCACAGCAGATTTTCTTTGCACAACGGAATTATGGAACACCTACCGCTCCCAAATTCAGCATGGATTCTTGGGATGGTTACCCGGCTGCTCGTGATCGTTTGATTGATGTAATTAAAAGTAATAATATAGAAAATTTGGTCGTGTTGACCGGTGATGTACATGCAAGCTGGGCAGCCAATTTAAAGACGGATTTCAATGATCCAAATTCAAGGACTTTCGGTGTGGAGTTTGTCGGCACATCCATCACATCCGGTGGAAACGGAGCAGATAAGCGTGCGGATACGGATAAAATACTAAGCCAGAATCCACATATCAAGTTCTTTAATGATTACCGTGGGTATGTCCGATGCAAAGTAACACCAGAACAATGGAAGGCGGATTACCGTGTAGTTCCTTTCGTGACAGATCCAGGAGCGGATATATCAACAAGAGCATCCTTTGTGTTTGATAAGGATCAAACTGGACTAAGAAAGGTTGCGTCAGCAACGGTTACGGAAGGTATCCAAAAAACGAAAGAAGTCGAGGAAGATCGGACACGGGCCCATAATCGCGCACATGAAAAACAAAGAATGAACAGGCAGAGGAAAGTCACTAATTGATAGAAAGACAAGGAAATGTGAATGGGAAAATAATTATACTTGATTGGAGTGAATGAGAATGCTTTCTAATATAGGGATACCTGGCTTGGTCATCGTCCTCGTGATTGCACTGATTATTTTTGGACCGTCCAAGCTGCCGGAAATCGGCCGTGCATTTGGTCGAACTTTATCCGAATTCAAAAGTGCAACCAAAGGATTGGTGAATGATTCAGATAAAGAGGATGAAAACGAGAATAAAGCTGCGTTAAAAGCCGTTAAAAAAGAGGGATGAATTTAATGGGTTAGAGCGGGCGGAAAGACTCGCCTGCTTCTTTTCATGAGAAGAGTTCGAGGGATATTGGATTTAGCAATTATAATACTTATATATGGCTTGTAAATTGTCAAAAAGGAGGAGTGAAAGTGGAGAGCAAGGATTTACACGTTATTGAGCATATGGAGGAACTCCGAAGCAGAATCATTAAAACACTGATAGGTTTTCTCGTTTTTTTTATAGTGAGTTTCATATTCGTACAGGATATTTATGAACTGCTTATTAAGGATTTAGATGGGAAGCTTGCCGTGCTCGGCCCAAGTGACATCCTGTGGGTATATATGATAATTGCTGCGGTTTGCGCAATAGCTGCAACGATTCCGCTAGCTGCCTATCAGTTATGGCGCTTTGTGGCTCCTGCATTGAAACCGGAAGAGAGAAGAGTTACATTCCGGTTCATTCCTGGGCTGTTCATCTTATTCATCACAGGTATCTCATTTGGATATTTTGTTTTGTTTCCAATAGTGCTTGGTTTCCTCACTTCCCTATCAGCCGGGCAATTCGAGATGATGTTCACAGCTGAAAAATATTTTCGGTTCATGATTAATTTGATCTTACCATTTGGGATTTTATTCGAAATGCCGCTTGTGGTCATGTTCCTAACCAGATTGGGAATCATCAATCCAACAGTGTTGAAAAAGTCTCGTAAGATTTCTTATTTCGTCCTGGTCATCATCTCTATCCTGATTACGCCTCCTGATATGATTTCGGACATTTTGGTTATCGTCCCTTTGCTTGTGCTTTATGAAGTGAGTGTGCAGCTGTCCAATATGGTTTATCGAAAAAGGCTTATGAAAGATGAGTCAGCATTACCTGTAACATGAAAGGGTTAGCTGCTATTGAAAAAAACATTTCTTGGGAAATAGTCAATGGAACACTAAAAAGTTGAGGGACATAATTCCCTTAACTTTTTTATTGCGGAATAATATTTGCTGGATCACTTTCTAATCGTTTTTTGTCAGGTTCACCCATCTCATTTAACAGCTGTGGGAATCAGAACTAAGTCAATGGAGGCAATCATTATAATGAGTGAAGGTTAATACGACTCTTTACAATGTAAAGTCCTTCGTGAAAAGTGTCTGACCTTTCAGGTAAAACCGGTATATACATTTCCTATAACTTGTAATATAACCTGTAAAAAGTACGGGGATTGAAAATTCAAATCATTTTTTTGGAATCATATTCATTTAGGTAAATCAAAGACTTCTGTAAATCGTTTCAAGGAAATCATAAGTTACTAGTTGGACAAAAGGCCTGCAATCCCTAAATGATTATAAGTGGCATGTTTTATTTTATTTATTAGAAGGAGAGGGGGTTATGGTTAGCGAATAATTGTAATCACTTGACATAAACCAGCCTATTTTAATTTCACCCAATCATTTTAAACAAAATACCACTAATACAAGAAACCCAACATGAATAAGGTAAGGGGTCATTCCAAAGGAAGCATTATTAAATCAATGTGATTGTAAAGCTGAATGATTCGAAAAAATTGGATGGAGAAATGAATGTTGATTGCATCGTTCAAGTATAAATATATATCTAGGGGGGAAAGCATTATCAAAATATTGAAAGGGGTGGTGAGAAATTTATGAGGGATTTAATGAAAATTATCGCAGGAAACATTTCCATGACCTTTGCCTATGCTTTTTTTATCGTTCCCAACGAAATTATTAATGGAGGCGTAACTAGCTCGGCATTATTATTGCATGCATTATCAGGTTATAATATTGCCATGCTCGCCAATTTAGTTACAGGATTACTGTTAATCATTTGTTTAGTTTTTCTGGGGAAAGAGTACTTTTTTAAGTCAATTGTAAGTTCCCTTAGCTATATGCTGTTCTTCAATTTCTTTTATTCATTGAATATTGATTTTGATGTGAATATCGTTCTAGTGATTCTTATTTCATCGATTTTGATAGCGATAGGATACTATTTATGTATAACAGCAAATGCCTCCACTGTTGGCTTTGACGTGATCGCCTTAATATTACATCATAAGAATGAAAAAATAGATATTGCAGCGACAATAAGGATTATTAATCTTATTGTACTGATATTGGGCCTTCTTGTTTACGGTTATACATCGATTGTTAAGGGAGTTGCGTTTACATTGTTTTTTTCATTTCTTTTAAAGAAAATGCTGGATAGGAAGCAGAAGGCCTTAAAGATAGGAAGGGATAGTGCGTTCGATGAAGCCTCCAGTGTGAAAGAAATAAAATGAAAAAATTAGAGGTTAGCAGTGATTCTTGAATTAAGGACCACCATTTATTTAAATTTTCATTTTGTTATCTAAATATTCTGATTTTTAAATTGACTTTAAAAAAATCAGAGTGTATTATACACATAGAAAGTGGTACTAACATCATGACGTAGTGATGTTAGATTCGCTTCGAATTTCAAGCCTTAAGGAAGGAGGAATAGTGATATAGAATCTTAAGTTCATAGCGTCATCTCCTGTGCTGTTGGAAAATGCCATGTTTCCAAGTTCCCACTATCTTTGTGAAAGTGTAAAGGACAGGCAGCTGAAAAGCCTTGTTTTTACATTCAAGTAGCGATTATCTTAGTTGATTCCCCAAAATATTGAAAGTTGGTGGAGGGTATGAAACATCAACAGGAAGAACTGAAGCCAGGTCTGAAACAAAGACATTTAACGATGATATCTTTGAGTGGTGTCATAGGCGCTGGTTTATTCGTAGGAAGCGGTATCATTATTGGTCAAACGGGCCCCGGGGCGATTTTATCATATGTTTTGGCAGGCTTGATCGTTGTATTAGTCATGAGGATGCTTGGGGAAATGGCCACAGTGAATCCAAATACTGGATCTTTTGCCGTTTATGCAAGAGAGGGGATTGGTGAATGGGCCGGTTTTACAACAGGTTGGTTATATTGGTTCTTTTGGGTTATCGTAATCGCTTTGGAAGCAACAGCGGGAGCTGCAATCATACACAGCTGGCTTCCTTCCGTTCCCGTCTGGGTCATAAGTCTATCTTTGATTATCCTATTGAAAATGACGAATATTTTTTCCGTAAAATCGTTTGGTGAGTTCGAATACTGGTTTTCAATCATTAAAATAATCAGTATCATCCTTTTTTTGTTCTTGGGCGTGGCAGTGATATTAGGTTTTATCCCAACGATAAAACCACCTGGCACTTCTAATCTTTTGAATTTTGGCGGTTTTATTCCAAATGGGATAAGTTCTGTGCTTGTTGGTGTCGCAATTGTTTTTCATGCTTTTGTTGGAGTGGAGATTCCCGCGATTGCTGCTGGTGAGACCAGTGATCCGGTAAAGTCAGTTAGAAGTGCATTGAATAGTGTAGTTTGGCGAATCCTGATTTTCTATATTGGGTCCATCGCCATACTAGTGACGCTATTACCCTGGAATTCGGCTTCTTTGCTGAAAAGTCCATTTGTTGCCGTACTTGAAATGATGGGTATCCCTTCTGCTGCCCTGATCATGAATTTAGTGATTCTCATTGCATTGCTTTCCTGTTTGAATTCGGGATTATATACGAGTTCACGGATGTTATTTTCACTTGCACAAAAAGGCGACGCTCCAAAGTTATTTTCCAAAGTGAGCAAAAACGGCGTTCCTATATTTGCTGTAGTCGGCTCTACCTTATTTGCCTTTATCAGCACCATTTTTAGTTATGTTTCACCTGATAAAATCTTTTTCTTTTTAGTGAATTCCTCGGGTGGAGTCGGAATTCTTGTTTATCTGGCCATTGCGGTTTCACATCTCCGATTAAGGAAGAGAATGGAGAAAGAGAATCCCGGAGTTTTCAAAATCAAGATGTGGTTATTCCCGTATTTGACTTATGCGACCATAATTTCCATGATTTCCGTGTTAATATTAATGGCATTTATCGATTCGCAGCGTCCACAGTTTATCTTTACCATGCTATTTAGCTTGATCGTTATCTGTTCATTCTTTTTCCTTCGGCGAAAAAAAGCGAAGTATATGGAGAATGAATTAAATATTGTTTCTGGTTCCCCTAATTCTGAAAAGTTATAGCTTTGGCTCTATACCATTGATTTAATTTAAGGTAATGCTTCGTTTACTTCTATGGAATTCCTCAGACAAAATTCTTCAATCACTAATCAGCTAGAATATGATTTCCCATAGAAAAAGAGAGTTGCGCCAACAAGTGCTTGGTGACATCTGTCTTTAAATCATGAAGGAGGGATTATGTTGAATGGTTTCCGTGTAATTACTAGTGGGGTTGTCCTTGGAGCCATATTGCTGTCAGGCTGCAACAATTCAAGCGAACCAGACGAGGCCCAACAAGAAAATAGTCCAGTCATGAATGAAAATCCAGATTCAAATACGGGTGAAACCCAAAATGCAGGGGTTATTAAAAAAGGTGTCGACGATGTGATTCAATCCATTAAAGGATTGGAATCAGAAATAAGTACGGAGGCGGATTCAGTGAAAATTCAAGAAATGGGAAAAGAGATCAGTTCTACTTGGGATTCGATAGAAAAGCAAGTGGAAGATGAATACCCTGATTGGTATGAACGGATTGAGAAAAACCTTTACCCATTAATTGGGGAGTCAGGGAATCCGGATAAGGACCTTGAAAAGATAAAACGACTCTCTGAAGCTACTAAAGAAGATCTACAGTTATTTTTGGAAGAAGTGAAATGAATTCTCTTTATACCCAGGTTATCACCAGTGGGGAATTTATGGGTTTTAACAGGTTTAGCAAGTTCGGTGATTTTGGAGGGGGTAAGCGATAGGAGGGGACATAGTTTGGAAAGTGCAAAAGAATGCAAAGAGGTTCAGGCTGTGATATTTGATTGGGCAGGAACGACGGTGGATTATGGTTGTTTTGCACCGGTCCAAGCATTTGTCGAGATTTTCAGGATAAGGGGGATAGATATTACCATTAAGGAAGCAAGGGAACCTATGGGTTTATTGAAAATGGATCATATAATGGAACTCCTGAAAATGAAACGAATCTCCAATTTATGGATTGCTAAATTCGGGAAAGAACCGGACGAAAGAGATTTAAAATCATTATATATGGACTTTGAGGCTTTGCTTTTTAAGGTTCTCAAGGAAAACTCCAAGCCAATACCAGGCGTAATTGAATTAGTCAGCCGTTTAAGGCAGCAAGGAATAAAAATCGGATCGACAACAGGGTACACTCGTGAAATGATTGATGTTGTTAAACAAGAGGCGGAAAAATGGGGCTATCAACCAGATTCCATCGTTGCATCTACCGAAGTGCCTACAGGAAGGCCTGCCCCTTGGATGTGCTTTAAGACGGCGATGAATCTCCAAGTGTATCCACTCAGTAAAATCGTTAAAGTTGGCGATACGATAAGTGACATCAAAGAAGGCATTTCTGCAGGAATGTGGACTGTTGCCGTATTGAAGGGCGGCAGTGAAATCGGCCTTTCAGAAGCAGAAATCAACGAAATGGGCCCATATGATCTGCAAAAACGGATGAAACATGCAGAAAATCGTTTTTGGAATGCAGGTGCCGATTTCGTAATTGATGATATAGGTGATTTATTGGAGATCATCGATAGGATCAACTACAGATTGACAGAAAAAAAGGATATATTTATTGGTTAAAAAAGATTCAAATACATGAGTTAGTGACTATGATGGTTAGAGGTTTTAAATAAAATCAAAATATTCAATTTATTTATTGACTGTTTCATCCAGTGGTAGTATTATACATCTTATAACTGGTACGGACGTCGCAACGTCATTATCAGAAATAACTAAAATTAAAGGAGAATGTGCTATGGTTGAAACAAAAATGTTAAGAGGAACGAAAGTTAAAATGACACCAAGTGAAGCCATCGTTGAGACATTAGTGGCTGAGGGAGTTAAACATATTTCTGGAATTCTGGGATCGGCTTTCATGGATATGCTTGATTTATTGCCAACTGCAGGCATTCGTTTCATTGGTGTCCGCCATGAACAAAGTGCAGCACATATGGAAGATGCGTATTGTCGTGTATCAGGTGTTGCTGGAGTTGTCATCGGGCAAAACGGACCTGGAATGACGAATATGGTCACCTCTGTTGCAGCGGCCAATCAAGCTCATACTCCAATGGTGGTCATATCACCTTCAGCTGGTACACCAACAGTTGGATGGGATGGTTTTCAAGAATGTGATCAGGTATCCATCTTCAAGGCAATCACGAAAGAAACGGTTAGAGTGACACACCCAGGCCGGGTCGCGGATTGCCTGAGGACAGCATTCCGGATTGCCTATGCCGAAAGGGGACCGGTTTTATTCGATATCCCCCGTGATTACTTCTATGGTGAAGTGGAAGATCAAATACTTCAGCCACATCAATATCGCGTAGATGAAAGGGGCTGCGGATCTTCTGCATCCTTGGATAGAGCAGCTGAAATTTTAGCTGAGGCTGAGTATCCTGTCATCATTTCCGGGAGGGGAACGGTTGATTCAGATGGTATTGAGGAAATTAAGAATATTGCAGAATATTTAACGGCTCCGGTAGCTGTCTCCTATATGCATAATGATGCCTTTCCTGCTGATCATCCATTGTCAGTCGGCCCAATCGGTTACATGGGTTCAAAGGCTGCCATGAATACACTTAAGAAAGCGGACGTCATATTGGCGGTCGGTACAAGATTATCGGTATTTGGAACGTTACCATGCTATGACATTGATTATTTCCCTAAAGATGCGCAAATCATCCAAATAGATATTAACCCAAGGCAAATAGCGAGGACGCACCCTGTGGAAGTCGGGATCATCGGAGACGCCCGTGAAGCGAGTCGTGAAATCTTGAAACGGTTGAAGGCTAGTAAACCTGACCTAAAACAAGAAAAAGGGCGGATTGTCGAAGTAACGAATGAAAAACAAAAATGGGAAGAAGAATTGGTGAAACTTGCGATGATCGATGGAACCCCGATCAATCCGCGTCGTGCCCTATTGGAATTGACTAAAGTGTTGCCCGAAAATGCCATCGTTACTACAGATATCGGTAATGTATCGTCAACTGCAAACGCTTACTTGAAATTCAATCAGAGCCGCAGGCATATCGCTGCGCTTACATTCGGGAATACGGGATTTGCTTACCCATCCGCATTAGGTGCCAAATTAGCTGAGCCGAATACACCTGTTATAGCCATTGTTGGAGATGGCGCATGGGGAATGAGCTTACATGAAGTGAGTACGGCTGTAGAAGAAAACATACCGGTCATAGCATGTGTCTTCAATAATAATGCATGGTGCGCAGAGAAAAAGAACCAGGTCGATTTTTATAATAACCGTTTTGTAGGGGCTGATATCCAAAATCCTGATTTTGCAGAAGTTGCCCGATCTATGGGTGCTGTCGGCATTAGAGTGGAAAAACCTGAGGAATTGGGTTCTGTCATTGAAAAAGCAATAAAATCAAACAAACCGACTGTCATTGATATACAAGTGGATGGAACACAATTAGCTCCTCCATTTAGAAAAGATGCATTAAAAATGCCTACTAGATTATTAGAAAAATATTCTCATTTAGATCATAAAAACTGGGATAAATAATGGTTCGAAAAGAGTGATATGACTTGTGCGATGACCTGAATTTGGGTTATCGTTCCAACACCAATTCACTCTAAAGATCTGTAACAGCATGGGAACTTAACTTAATTGCATTCAATGAAAAATAAGGGGGGTTTCAATAGTGAAGATGGAAACTGAAACGAAAGACCTTGTTCAAATGGATAAAGACCATTTATGGCATGCGATGCATCGCTATAATGAGAAGGATGCTCCCATGATGGCTACAGAAGGATCCGGTTCATGGTTCACAGATACTAAAGGTAATAAATATTTAGATGGGGTTTCCGGTTTATGGTGCTTGAATCTGGGTCACGGACGAAAAGAAATCGCGCAGGCAGCCTATGAACAAATGATTAACTTATCTTACTTCCCTTTAACGTTAAGCCATAAGCCGGCAATCGAATTATCTGCAAAAATAAGTGAACATTTAAAGGGCTCCTATACCACTTTTTTTACGAACAGCGGCTCTGAGGCGAATGAGACAGCTTTCAAGATTGCCAGGCAATATCATTCACAAAATGGAAATCCAGGTAAATACAAATTCATCTCTAGGTATAGGGCTTATCATGGTAATACTTTCGGGGCGCTAAGCGCGACCGCACAGGCGAACCGGAGAGTGAAATATGACCCGGCGGTTCCAGGTTTCCTGCATGTGCCACCGCCGTACAGTTATCGAAGCCCATTTGGGGACAACGTTGAGAACACCGATTTGCTAGCAGCCGAATATATCGATCAGGTTATTAATTTTGAAGGGTCCGAAACGGTAGCCGGTGTTATTCTTGAACCATTCATCTCTGGTGGCGGGGTCCTCATTCCTTCGAAAGAATACCTAACAAGAGTTTCAGAAATCTGTAAGAAGCATGATGTTCTCTTAATTGTGGATGAAGTGGTTTCAGGTTTTGGAAGAACCGGAAAAATGTTTGGATTCATGCACTCCGATGGTGTCCAACCTGATATTGTAACGATGGCAAAGGGTTTAACCAGCGGTTATCTTCCACTTGGAGCAACGGCAGTGAATTCTAGGATTTATGAGAAATTCAAAGAGAATGGAAAGTTAAATCATTTCAGGCATGTGTCAACATATGGAGGCCATCCAGCATCTTGCGCAGTTGCTCTAAAGAATATTGAAATCATAGAAAATGAAAAAATCGTTCAACGAGTATCTGAACTCAGTGAATCGACACTCAGTGAACTCTTTGAATTGACAGCCCTGGATAAAGTAGGGGAAGTACGTGGTGTTGGATTTTTATATGGCATTGAATTAGTGGAAGATAAAAAGAAAAAAACACCTGTTTCCGATGAGTTCATGGGTAAAATAATAGGGGCTTGCAAGGAAAAGGGCCTTATCATCGGCCGTAATGGTGATACAGTTCCTGGATATGGAAATGTATTGATCATTGCACCGCCTTTATCTTCGACCGTTGAAGATTTACGCTTTGTCATTGAAACGGTTAAATCTGTTTTATATGAATTATGCTAACCATAAAAGATGATTAGCTTTAGGGTGCTATATTTATAGACGAATTTGAAGATGGGCATGATATGTCTAATCGTTTTGACATCCCATGTCCATTTTTTCATATTGGGTCTCACAGTGTGGGAAAACTGGTGAATCCGAAGTAGGAGGAAATATGCAATCACAACAAAGGTTATTGGTGGTTCTTGCTCATCCCGATGATGAATCATTCCTGTGTGGCGGAACCATTGCCAAAATGTCTGAAAGAGGTGTTCATATAACTTTACTATGTGCGACAAAAGGCGAAATGGGCAGGCGCATGGGAAATCCCATTCTTACTACAAGGGAGGCATTGCCTGAACTAAGGGTAGAGGAGTTAAAAAGAGCTTGTGAAGAATTGGGGATCAGCGACCTGCGATTTTTACATGTAAGGGATAAAACGATTGAATTTGAAAGCTTCGATTTATTGGCGGTGAGAATCGTAAAGGTGATTCGTAAGGTTCAACCGAATGCACTAGTAACATTCCATGAGAAATATGGCGGGCATCCAGACCATTGTGCGATTGGCCGTGCTGCCGAATTTGCTTTTCTAAAATCCGGTGATCCCGATTTTTATCCAGATCCAGTATTTCCACCTTTTAAAGTTCAAAGTCTGTACTTTGTCCTTTGGCATGTGTTTTATGATGAATGGTTAAAGGAAAACGGGCTGAGCAGAATCACAAGAGTGAATATAGCAGGGACTTTACAGAAAAAGATCCGAGCTTTAAGATATCATCGTTCCCAGACTCTAGCCGTTCCTGAACTGTGGGGAAACCAAAAGCCGAACTTGCCTTTTTTAAAGGAATCCGAGTATTTTATCAAAGGGAATTCACCTACTAATATAGAAGAGACCGATCTTTTTCAAACGATTGAAAGTAGGGGATGATCCTAATGATTCAGGTTATCTGGGAAGGGGGAAGGAATGTATGGAATTAGAAAAATATGAGCCAATGGAAGAAACGTGTCAGGAACAGCAAAATTCGAATTCACCGCTTCAAAATAAGGTGCTTTTATGGATGGGCGGTATCGCTTTTACCTTTTTTATAGCACTTTTAGGCTTGGGGCTGTCCAAGATTACAGGATTCAATCGAATCGGTCCTCTTGCGTGTTCGATCATCATTGCCGTGATTTATCGTCAAATCGCTGGTTATCCAGAAAAATTCCGGACGGGAATTGAATTTTCCGCTAAAAAACTTTTGCGTTTTGCCATTATTTTATACGGATTGAAGTTAAATATTGATGTGATTTTCAATCAGGGTTTGCCATTGTTGGTACGTGACATAGGGACAGTAACATTTGCCATAGTCGTGATGGTCCTGATTGCAAAGTGGTTTAAGGCAGATGCCTCCATTTCCCTTCTTCTTGCTGTTGGAACTGGGATATGCGGTGCAGCGGCTATTGCGGCAATATCTCCAATCGTGAAAGCAAAGGAAGAAGATACAGCCATAGGCGTCGGGATAATCGCTTTAATGGGAACGCTTTTCTCCATTGTTTATACCCTTTTACGTCCAATCCTACCGATGTCCGCTTTGGATTATGGTATATGGTCTGGAATCAGTCTTCATGAAATCGCCCATGTTGCATTGGCAGGAGCTCCGGCTGGTGAAGATGCGCTAGCGATTGCACTCCTCGCAAAATTGGGCCGTGTCTTTTTACTTATCCCTTTATGCTTCATTTTTATGTATTGGATGAAAAAACGTACATCCGGGAAAATGGGCCATGATGCCAAAATTGATTTTCCCTGGTTCCTCGTTGGTTTTATAATCATGAGTCTAATTGGAAGTTATGTGTTTGGAACTTATATTACTGTGTCTCCAATCGTAATGGATGGTATATCCAATACGACTACATTCATATTAACAATGGCCATGATCGGTCTTGGACTGAATGTAAGCCTGCAGGCACTGCGCACAAAAGCCATGCGTCCTCTTTTAGCCATGACCATTACCTCTTTGCTGCTTTCCATAATCTCGTACTTTATTGTTTAATCTTCCACTTGTGGTGACGGGTGCATATAGGATACCCTGAATACGAGTACTAATCGGGGCTTATTTATTCATTCATAGAAAACGGTTTTTGAATGTGAGTTGTATTGGAAAAGAAACAATGGATAATCCGTCAAATCCCAATATAAGGAAAAGTGAGTGTTGGCATGTTTGAAAATTATAACTATTTGGTTTACAATATAAGAACTGATACGAACATTACGATGTCTTTTTCTGTTTGGAGGAAATTTTATGGAGTTAGACTTTAAAAATCCAATCCCATTACACGCTCAATTAAAAACCATATTGGAAAATCAGATTTTAGAAGGTTATTATAAAGACAAAATCCCGAGTGAAAGGGAACTAATGGATATGTATTCAGTCAGCAGAAGCACTGTACGGGAAGCCGTATCCATCCTGGTTCGTGAGGGGATATTGGAAAAAAGGCATGGGAAGGGAACGTTCGTTTCCCTTAAACCCGTACAGGAATGGCTTAAGATGATAAGTTTCACTGAAACCACTAAAGGCATGGGGATTGAATTACTGGATCATGGCCGTGTAATGACGCCTGAAAATATAGCTGATGCAAATGGTTTTGAAGATGAATCTTACCATATTAAAAGGCTGCGTCTACAGGGGGATGTCCCCATAGCCATTGAATTGCATTATTATTCTTTGGACCTAGGAAAAGAATTGACGAAATTCGATTTAAGTACCACCGTATTATATGACGCACTCGAAGGAGATCTGAACATTAACTTTTGTGAAGCGGAACAAATTATAACCTGCGGCTTTCCAACAAAAGAAGATGCTGAACATTTGGGGATAAAAGAAACGATGTGTTTGCTGATTACAGAACGGATGATTTTTGATTCTGATGGTAACTTAGTAGAATATTATAAAGGATTATTCAGATCGGATATGTACTCTTTCGCTATGAAAATGTCCCGGAAGAACTGATTTTGGGGACATGAAATGACCTAAGCCTTTCTAATAAGCAGGGAGGCCTAGGTCATTTTCGGCTCTAAATTCATTGAGATAAATTATTCGGTTTTGAACTGTTAAAAACCCATTATCTTAAGTTATTGTTCGTCTATTTTAATAGCATAGGAACGTATTAATATAAGCGTTATGAAATTTTTATACATTACTTCAAGATTTAGAATATGAAGGCTTATCCACCGTTTTCAGCCGTTTGATTTTTGAGGGCTTGCCATCCTCCAATTTACCCGACATAAACCCAAGTACAACTCCAAGCAGTTCATCAGCTCCCACTTCCACAGGCTAATGTCCGAACAGTTCATTTAGTTCTTTCTCACGCTCCACAAACCCAAAACTCGGAAACTCTCCAGAAAACTTCGCAGATTATCTTCAAGATCATTCACAAGCTTAGCACCTGTATGGCGCCGAATCCCCTGAGCATCATTCATCACAATCACGGCAAACACTGTCGCAGGAGATGTCTCCGTATGCAACCAGCCTTTATTCGCTCCCACATAGGATTAGTGCGAACTTGGCATGCCACCTGTTGTGAAGGCCTGCTTCAAATCCCACTTTCCGGTCAGATTTAATATGCATAAAATTTTCAGCCCTTCCGAATGCCGATCACCGACAGCATTTTAAACAAGAACTAGAAGATTATATCCACTTCAATCACCGACGAACCAAAGCGAAATTAAAAGGCATGAGCCCAGTAGATTACCGGGTTCATGCCCTCAAGGCTGTCTAATTAAATAAAGTGTCTAACTTTTTGGGTTCACTTCAATATGACCGGTTTGTTTCATTTAAATTCCACTATCTCTTTTTGAACTTTGATCTTTATTTCTTTTATTTCCTTTACTGTTGTCCCCACTAACAGGAGCTTGTCCGTGTAATTGCGGTGAATTTTGATTTCGGCTGCCTTTATTAAATTTTTTTGTCATGTCTCACATCTCCTTTCTTATTTCAAATATAGTTTGTCCCCTTTTGGGCAGTGATATTAAGTGATATTCTGACCGACCCATTCTCACCTAAAATTAATGAAGAATCTGAACAATAATAAGTATATGGCAAATAATTTGGTTCTCCTGAAATTTATGCCAGTCTAGGCGGTTCAGGCGTGCTTTTTTCCGGGGAAAGTCATTTTTTCATAATAATATTTATAGGATTGGTCCCTTAAGGAAAATCTATAACTGATGATTATTAACAAGGGTGTTAAGGGTGGCTATGGAATGAATAAGATCAAGGATATAAACCCGGAAGATTTAAAAAAGATACAGAATGTAACCGAGCGAATGTCTTTCACAAAAAACTTCAGGTCTGCTACTGCTGAAGAATGGTTTGTTTTTATTCCCGGCTTTAAGGATCCAGTTACTGGAGGCGCTGCTGGAAAGGTTATAGTTCACTACAATCTATATGGAAACAAAGATATGTTCATTAACACGACTGTCATTCTGGATGACTTTGCTCTATTTGAGGAAGAAAATTTTCAGCTGGTTTACTCCATTTGTGATGAACTTGTAAATCGTCTAGTAGGATACGCTGATACACTACTGTCAGTACACGCAGGTTCAAATTCTTATAATGCTGAGTACAAACGATAATGGTTGTGAGAAGAATAGGAGGAAAAACAGTGCATCATAATCTGGTTCAGTCAATAATCGAACATTCAGTCCCGCTTACAAGTGAAGCTGATTGGGATAAGCTCGTTCAACAAGTTAAAAATTCAAAATTTGTTTTGCTGGGTGAGGCATCACATGGAACATCCGAGTTTTACACGGCCCGAGTTGAAATAACAAAAAAACTGATTAAAGAAAAAGGGTTCACCTTTGTAGCCGTTGAAGGCGATTGGCCCGCATGCCAGGCAATTAATAGATATGTTAAAGGTTATGACCTAGAAACTAAATCCGCACAGGATGTTCTTAAGAGTTTTGACCGCTGGCCGACCTGGATGTGGGCAAACGAGGAAATAATCGACTTGATCGAATGGATGAAACAATACAATGAGTCTGGACAAAATCAAAAGAAAATTGGATTTTATGGAATCGATATCTATAGTCTTTGGGAATCCATGGATGAAGTCATCCATTACTTAAAGCAAATTGATTCACCTGACCTCGATGCTGCCAGACAGGCGTTCACATGTTTTGAGCCATTCAATCGGAATAACGAAGAGTACGCAGTTTCGGCAGGCATTTATTCGGAAGACTGTATAGAGGAGGTAGCCGAATTACTGACAACTATTCAGCGAAAAAAAGAAAAATACCCCCATCACGAAGAATTGAATTTGAATCTTCAAGTGAATGCACTGGTGGCGTATAATGCAGAAAATTATTACAGGACAATGGTAGTTCATGACGATAGATCATGGAATATTCGAGATATGCATATGGTGGATGCACTTAATGAAATTATGGATTTTTACGGTTCTGAAGGCAAGGCGATTGTGTGGGAACATAATACCCATGTTGGCGATGCCAGTGCTACTGATATGAGAGATTCCGGGATGATTAATGTCGGCCAGGTCATTCGTGAGCAAAACCCAACTGAAGATGTATTTATCACAGGTTTCGGAACCTACAGGGGAACTGTAATTGCAGCAGACGAGTGGGGCATGGATTTTGAAATAAAAACAGTACCTCCGGCAATGAAGGGAAGTTGGGAGGAGGCTATGCACCTTTCGGGGGCGTATGATAAGTTGCTCATTTTCAATGATGAAAATCGGCAGCTATTCCTAGATAGGATTGGGCATCGGGCGATTGGGGTTGTATACAGACCGGAATATGAACAATATGGAAACTATGTACCTTCTGTATTGTCAAATAGATATGATGCTTTTGTTTACATTGATGAGACTCAAGCGCTTCACCCGCTTGTTCATGAAAAAGCACCCGTTGTGTTATAAAGGGCTTGAAGTTATTACGGTTCCTTAGCTTGAACCGGAAATACGCGGATTTACAACGTTAAGGAAATCCAAATATAAATAAGCCTATTTCCTCGATGGAAAGTGAGAAATTAAGCTTTAGTTGCTTCATAAAAGGGACAGATTGTGGAATAAAACTGAAAAATAAAGATAAAAACCGTCCTTTATAGAATGGATTTTATCTTTATCTTTATCTCTATTTGCTGATGGAATGGGGTTATTTAATAAACTACTAGTTAATGGGATAAAGTAATTGAGAAAAGGCCCTCCTAAACAACCGGTTAATAGAGTCCCGATACCAATTGTTCCATTGAATGTGATTACCAAAACAAGATAAATTAATGTTTTTGAAAAAATAATCATTCCAGTTAAATCTTGAATGATCAACATCAAACGGTCTATAGGTGCAAAATTTTCATGTAAGTAGATAGCCGTTCCTAGTCCTATAACAGCTAAACAGACAAGTTTATTGAGTATTAGTTCTGGCTGTACCAAAGCCATATTCAATTACCAAGGCCTGTTATAAAAGCTGTCAGCAGACCAAAAATTCTGGTCTTTGCCTTTTTAAAAGCGAATTTAAAAATATCATGATAAAGGCTATTATGAATTCCCAGCTTACAGTAAGGTAGACTTGTATGGAAAGCCCGTCCAAAAGGGCGCCAAATGGTGATGTTCCAAGGTCTGATTGGATAGTTAAAGAACAACCAAGGGTTAATAGTGTGATCCCGATCAGATAGAGGTTAATTTTTGTTTTACTTACATTTAACACACTTATTCATTAATTAATTCTTTTTTCATTAAAAGATGTGGACCGCCATCTTCCATAAAGACATCGGATGAAGTTTGATAGCCGAGTTTTTTATAAAAGCCCTCTGCCTGTGTTTGACCATGTAATTTAACCAGGGATAATTCCATTTCCTTTGCAATTTCTTCTAACGTTTTTATTATTATTTTTCCAAGACCAAATTTACGGTAAGGCTCTAAGATGCAAATTCTCTCCAATTTACCTAAACCATCAACAACTCTTAACCTTCCAGTTCCGACTGGTTGTTCATTATAATAAACTAATATGTGTTCAGAAGGAGCATTAAGTGTATCAAATTCATCAAATTCACTTTCTAATTGGAAACCTTGTTCCTCGACAAATACTTCTTTTCTGATATGAAAGGCTATTTTCAAATCATTTTCTGTAGTTATTCTTTTAGAATCCAATGTTCTTCATCCCTTTTCTAGATTTATTTAATAAGACAAGTCATAATAAATGTCTATCCTTTTTATAGTATAAATGAAATTAATTTTGTTGTAAATACAACAAAAAGTCAGGGGCTTTTTGAATGAAGGAAATACTCCGTGAAATTGGAATGATAGCAAGGGCATTGGACTCTATAAGTAATATTGAATTTAAAGAATTTGACCTTACAAAAGGGCAGTATTTGTATCTTGTTCGAATATGTGAAAATCCAGGAATCATTCAAGAAAAGTTAGCAGAAATGATAAAGGTCGACCGAACGACAGCAGCTCGTGCCATTAAAAAACTTGAAATTCAAGGTTTTATCGAAAAGAAAAATGATGAGGGCAACAAAAAAATTAAAAAGTTATATCCTACTGATAAAGGTGAAAAGGTCTATCCTTTTTTACAGAAAGAAGGGGAGTATACCGACAAGGTTGCATTATCTGGATTTTCTTTGGAAGAAACGGAAGCGGTGTTTCATCTTCTTCAAAGGGTCAGAAAAAATATTGAGGTAGATTGGGAATTTATGAAAAAGGGAAATAAAAGGGGATATTGATACAGCTTATAAGTTATCGCTTATTTATGGGTGACTAATCGGTGTAAGCATGGAGTGGTTGTGTATTATAAAGAGAGGCTCGATTCCGAATGGAAATCGAGCCTCTTTCTTATTAACCAGCTACATTTTCAGTAAACTGACTATTGTAAAGATCTGCGTAGAAACCATTTACTTCTAATAGTTCCGAATGCGTTCCTTGCTCGATCACTTTTCCTTGATCCATAACGAGAATCAAATCTGCATCCTTAATCGTTGAGAGACGATGGGCAATGACAAAGCTAGTCCGTCCTTCCATCAGTCTGTTCATCGCCTTTTGGATAAAGACTTCGGTCCGAGTGTCCACACTCGACGTCGCTTCATCCAATATCATGATTGGTGGATCTGCAAGAACAGCTCGTGCGATTGTCAAAAGCTGCTTTTGTCCTTGTGAGATGTTCGAAGCTTCTTCGTTCAAAACTGTCTCATAACCATCTGGCAGTGTCCGAATGAAATGGTCGGCATGTGCCGTCCGAGCAGCTGTAAAAATTTCTTCATCTGTTGCTCCATCTTTTCCATAAGCGATATTGTCCTTAATCGTGCCATTAAAGAGCCAGGTATCTTGAAGCACCATCCCAAAGTTCTTACGAAGATCATTCCTGGACATATTCCGTGTATCCAGACCATCAATTTTAATCTTTCCGGCATTTAGTTCATAAAATCTCATCAAGAGATTTATCATAGTCGTTTTTCCAGCACCAGTTGGTCCAACAATTGCGACCGTCTGTCCAGACGAGACATCGATGTTCATATCTTTAATTAACATTTCTTCCCCATATCCAAAGTCGACATGTTCAAAAGTGACAGCACCATTTGCTCTCCTTATTTTAGCTGTGGTTTTTTCTTTCATTTCCTCTTCTTCATCAAGTAGCTCAAAGACACGCTCAGCTGCTGCAACCGTTGACTGAATAATGTTTGCGATGTTGGCTGTTTGTGTGATCGGCTGGGTGAACTGCTTTGAATATGTGATGAATGCTTGAATATCACCAATTGAGATCGAACGTTGCGTTACCAATATTCCGCCGACAACGCTGATGAGGACATAGCTCAAATTTCCGATAAAAAACATCATGGGCATGATGATACCAGATATAAACTGTGCCTTTCTTCCCGCTTTATACAATTCTTCATTAACCTTAGTAAACTGGGCACTTGCCTTTTTTTCATGTCCGAATGCTTTAACGACTTGATGGCCAGTGTACATCTCTTCAATGTGCCCATTTAATTGCCCAAGTGTACGCTGTTGATCGGCAAAATGTTTTTGGGATCTTTTTAAAATAGGCCGGATTGCAAATATTGACAAAGGTAAGCTGACTATCGAGATTAATGTCAATAACGGGCTAATGGAAAGCATCATGATGATAATCCCCAAAATCGTGACGATTGATGTGATGAACTGCGTTAAGCTTTGTTGAAGGGTGCTCCCGATTGTATCAATATCATTTGTCATTCGGCTAAGTGTTTCACCGTTAGGACGTCCTTCAAAATATTTGAGAGGAAGTTTCTCGAGCTTTTTATTAACATCTTCCCGTAGATCATATACCGTTTCTTGTGCAACACTGGACATAATGTATTGTTGTACATAGTTGAAAAGGCTGCTTAAGACATACAGTCCAGCAAGTAGTAGAAGAATCTGGCCAATTTTATCAAAATTAATAGCAGCTCCAGGTATTCCTTGAAATTTCCCGTAGGCTCCTTCGAATAATTCCGTAATCGCCGTTCCCATGATTTTTGGTCCAACAATCATGAAAATCGTACTCATGATTGCAGCGAAGAACACGGCAATCAATTTGTTGCGCCGCGGTTTTAAATAGGCCAAGAGACGTCTTAGTGTTCCTTTAAAATCTTTTGCTTTTTGACCCATCATCATCATGTTACCGCCACCAGGACCATGCCCCATCTGACCGCCGCTTTGAGGTTTTTTTTGATTACTCATGCAATTTCCTCCTCTGAGAGCTGTGATAAGGCGATTTCACGGTATATGTCATTTGTACTTAGCAATTCTTGGTGTGTTCCCATACCCGCAATGTGTCCTTCGTCCAATACAATGATTCGGTCAGCGTCAACGACCGTACTGACACGCTGTGCAACGAGTAGTACCGTCGCATTTTTCGTTTCATCTTTCAAGGCTGCACGAAGGTTGGCATCTGTCTTGAAGTCTAGTGCAGAAAAACTATCATCAAATATATAAATATCAGGTTTCCTAATGAGTGCCCGTGCAATCGAAAGTCGTTGCTTTTGCCCTCCTGACAGGTTTGAGCCTCCTTGTTCGATTTCTGCATGATAGCCGTCTTTCATGCTACTGATAAAATCTTCAGCTTGCGCGATACGGGCTGCATGCTCAATTTCAGCTTGTGTGGCGGTTTGTTTTCCAAAGCGAATGTTTTCAGCAATGGTACCAGTAAAGAGGACAGCCTTTTGTGGTACAAAGCCAATTTTTGACCGGACTTCATCTTGTGATGAATTACGAATATCAACACCATTGACACGAATTGTCCCACTTAAAGTATCATAGAAGCGAGGGATCAAATTGACGAGCGTCGTTTTCCCTGAACCAGTTCCGCCGATTATTGCGGTGATTTCACCAGGTCTTGCAGAAAAACTGATATCCGATAATGCAGGCTCTTCTGCCCCTGGGTAACTGAACGTCACATGTTCAAATTCAAGTGTACCGTGTTCACGATCTGCCTTTTCTGTCCCTTCATCTAAGAATGAAGGTTTCATGTCAAGGACTTCGTTTATCCTCGTTGCGGATACAGCCGCGCGTGGAACCATAACGAACATCATGGATGCCATTACAAGGGCGAACATAATTTGCATTACATATTGGATAAAGGCCATTAAGTCCCCAATCTGCATGCCGCCGTTATCAATACGAACTCCTCCGAACCAAATGATACCAACAACCGTCAAGTTCATGACAAGCATCATTACAGGCATCATGAACGCCATGATTTTATTGACTTTGATCGAGACATCTGTCAATTCTTTATTCGCTTTCTTAAGACGTTCTTTTTCTTGGGTTTCACGATTGAAGGCACGAATGACACGAATTCCAGTTAAATTTTCTCTTAATACAAGGTTTAACCGGTCTAATCGTTTTTGCACCTTTTGAAAAAGAGGTACACCTTTGTATAGAATAAGCAGGATCGAACCAATCAACAAAGGCATAGTGACGACAATGACAAGGGATAATTTTGCATCCATGGATACTGCCATGATCACTCCACCGACTAACATGATGGGTGCACTGATTACCATACGTAGCATCATGATAACCACTTGCTGGACTTGTGTTATATCATTGGTCGTCCTTGTAATCAATGACGCGGTACCGACTTCATCAAATTCTTGTAACGAAAATTTTTCTACATGATTAAAGACTCTCAGCCGGAGATCCCGTCCCATTCCCATTGCCGCTTTGGACGAATAGTAGCTTGCGATTATGGAAGCACAAGCGCCAAGTGCTGAAACTAACAGCATCAAACCACCGATTTTCCAAATGTAAGGAGTGTCACCTCGAACGACGCCTTTATCAATAATATCCGCCATGAGTGTAGGTAAAAAGAGGTCCGACATCGATTGAATAAAAACCAGACCGATAACTGCTGAAATAATCCACTTATAAACGGATAAATTTTTCAGTATTTTTATCATTTTGTACACTCTCCTTGTTCTGTTGCTTGAGCTTCTAAAAAGTTTGTAATTTGAAGATGCGTTTCAAGCAACTCTTCATACTGTTCTTCAGAAAGCAATTCAATCGCCGATTGAAATATTTGGTGGATACTGCTTTCTTGAAAATGAATCATTTTTAATGTATTTTCCCCCTTTTCGGTGATTGACAGCTGAATCTCACGCCGGTTGCCCTCCACATGCTCTCGTTGGAGCATGCCTGCCCGAACAAGGCCATCGACCGCTTGACTCAGCGTGCTTTTTGGAAGAAACGTTTTCTCCCCAACTATTTTTTGAGTGGTCTCCTTATGAGGGGAAATGGTCATCAAAATGGAGTATTGCGGAACTGTTAAATCATTTTCTGCCGCTGTCTTTTGAACGAATCGCATGATATTTTTCTGCACGTTCCAAAATGAACGCAATAGTTGTACTGATCGAATTATTTGTTTTTCATTCTTCACTCAACATCACCATTCTTTCTTTATTAAACTGTTCCAAACTGAACATTTATTTTTATGAATTATTTTAATTTACATCTATTTTTCAACTTAGTCAACAAAAAAAACGCTTTCATCATTCCGGTGTTTTTCTTGACTTTGGTTCGTACATAAATAGGCTTTGTACTTCAGGCAAAGTCGTTTAGGAAATTCAAACAACACATTTTTTCATGTTCTTAATTCACTAGACAAGAAAATTGATCTGTTTTACAAAGTGAAATTAGTTGAAAATATGTGATAAAAAGTGTTAGGATAATATTGAATTGGATTAGTACCAGGTAATAATACTAGATGATAACGTAAATGAGAATGTATGGGTGTTAAATAGAAAGCATGTTTACATAATGGAGATTTTTCTTCCTTCGAGAAAACATAAGCGAATTTAGTTTGCGAGACAAAGAGATAGCTAAAGAGAAACAATAGTGTTTCGTGATACAGCACTCCCGTTTGAAAAGGGTGCCAGTATGAGGACCAGCATTTGGGTTTTAAAGTAAAATGTTCTGATTATTAGGAGGGATGATGACATATGGTTGAAAACCGTCATCTGCAAGCAGGTCTGAGTGATGAAAATGTTCTAGAGATGTATAAAGTGATGTTGTTGGCAAGACGTATAGATGAACGGATGTGGCTGTTGAACAGATCTGGAAAAATTCCATTCGTCGTTTCTTGTCAAGGACAAGAAGCAGCTCAAGTGGGTGCTGCGTTTGCTTTAAATCGTGAAAAGGATTATATCCTTCCCTATTACCGGGATCTTGGGGTAGTGCTTGCATTTGGGATGACCGCCAGAGATTTAATGTTATCCAGTTTTGCAAAAGCGGAAGATCCGAATTCAGGCGGAAGGCAAATGCCTGGGCATTTTGGGCAAAAAAAGAATCGCATCGTAACGGGATCTTCGCCAGTTACCACTCAAGTGCCGCATGCAGTGGGGATTGCACTCGCTGCAAAAATGGAAGGAAAAGATATCGTTTCGTTCGTTACATTTGGTGAAGGGTCATCAAACCAAGGTGATTTCCATGAAGGAGCGAATTTTGCAGGTGTACATAAACTTCCGGTTATCTTGATGTGCGAGAATAATCAATATGCCATTTCCGTCCCTATCGAAAAACAATTGGCTTGCAGCAAAGTGTCGGACCGAGCCATTGGTTATGGCATGCCAGGGGTGACGGTTGATGGAAATGATCCGATCGAAGTATACCGGGTGGTGAAAGAAGCGGCTGAGAGGGGAAGGCGTGGTGAAGGACCAAGCTTGATTGAAACGGTTTCATACAGGTTGACACCCCATTCAAGCGACGATGATGATAGTCAATACAGGTCGCCTGAAGAAGTATCGGAGGCAAAAAAAATAGATTCAATCATTACATTCGGGGCCTATTTAAAAGCTGTAGGGATCATGGATGATCAATTAGAGAAACAAATGAACGAGGAAATAATGGAAGTTGTGAACGAAGCGACGGATTATGCGGAAAATGCTCCATTTGCAAATGAAGACACGCTTTCAAAATACGTTTATGCAGATAAGTAAGGAGGAAAGAAGATGGCAGTGATATCTTATATAGATGCCGTAATAATGGCTATGCGAGAAGAAATGGAACGTGATTCCCGTGTATTTGTCTTAGGGGAGGACGTAGGGAAAAAAGGCGGCGTTTTTAAAGCGACATCTGGTTTATACGAACAATTCGGGGAACAGCGGGTCATTGATACCCCGCTTGCTGAATCAGCAATCGCAGGAGTGGGCATTGGCGCGGCCATGTATGGGATGAGGCCGATTGCAGAAATGCAATTTGCTGATTTTATCATGCCTGCAATCAACCAAATCATTTCAGAAGCTGCAAAAATTCGTTATCGCTCCAATAATGACTGGCAATGCCCTATCGTCATCAGGGCTCCATACGGCGGGGGAGTACATGGCGCGTTATACCATTCACAATCTGTTGAAGCCATTTTTGCCAATCAGCCAGGACTTAAAATTGTCATGCCATCTACGCCCTATGATGTGAAAGGGTTATTGAAAGCGGCAATTCGGGATGAGGACCCAGTCCTTTTCTTTGAACATAAACGTGCCTATCGCCTTATTAAAGAAGAAGTGCCGACTGATGATTATGTTTTACCCATTGGTAAAGCGGATGTAAAACGTGACGGCGAGGACGTTACCGTGATTACTTACGGCCTTTGTGTTCATTTTGCGCTTCAGGCAGCTGAAAGACTTGCCAGTGATGGCATATCCGTTCATATACTTGATCTGCGAACCGTTTATCCATTGGATCAAGAAGCCATTATTGAAGCTGCATCGAAAACAGGAAAGGTCCTATTGATTACTGAAGATAATAAGGAGGGGAGCATCATTGGTGAAGTATCGGCAATTATTGCAGAAAACTGCCTCTTCGATCTGGATGCTCCAATCATGAGACTGGCAGGCCCGGATGTTCCAGCGATGCCATATTCCCCGGCATTGGAGAAGTCCTTCATGGTGAATCCTGAAAAAGTCGAAAAGGCACTGCGGGACCTGGCAGCCTATTAAATGATCGGCACGGAGGAACGAACCTTGTATTTCCGTTATTAATCATTCCGATGAAAAATCAATTAAGGAAATTGCCAAGGATGTCCGTGAACTTGCCCAAAAATTCCGAACAGGTAAGGTGAAACCTGAAGATATGGGAGAAGGGTACATTAACAATCAATAAAACAGGTGCTTTCTGTTCCATTCAGCCAATGGGGATAATCAATCATCCACAGAATACCACCCTTCAAGTTGAGTCTATCGTCAAACGACCTTAGAATTTTATAGGATGTTATACGTTGCAGCAAGTCGGGCAAATAATAAACTTTACCTTGTATTTATTGGAGACGAGACTGCAGCGAGTATAGACCAAGCACCTGAAGGGTAATGTTCGAACAAGTTGACTATTTCATAAATTATTATTACTTTCAATACCATCCATATATAGTTCATATAATACAGATCAGTAATCATCAAAATCTGCCTTTTATATCGGGGTTGAATCTTAAAAATGAACGTAAGTCTAGCAACTATAAAAAAGTTTGCCAGACTTTTTTTGCGCTAAATATAAACCATAGAAGCGTGAAAAAATAATCTATTTGATTACGCTAGAGAGGGCTTATATATCTCGACCGATTTTTTTAAAAGGCTCTTTTCGTAAGATTGTTGTTTACAAAACGAAACTATTTAAGGTTGATTGGAGCGGAAGTGCGAGACTCCTGCGGGAGCAGCGGGACAGGTGAGACCCCAC
>NZ_JBHZPF010000044.1:0-45877 GCF_042787975.1 Peribacillus sp. YIM B13482 | reverse complement strand
ACTTTATTTTTGGGTAAAGAGCAGGTTTTCGTGCTAGATGGTGGCGGCGAGAATCGCCGCCATAGAAGTTTCTTATGTATCAGGGATCACTATTTTCCAACTGAATTTTAACATTCAATTATAGGCAGTTCCACAGAAATTTAAGAATTTTCCAAACAATGAAAAAGCCTGCCGGTGTTAAAATAGTTGACCGCTTATAAATATCAATGATATAAAAAGGGAAATGAAGAAGTAGGGCCCTTATTCCTTTTTAACTTGTTCAATGCTATTACCCAAACTAGAGAGTGTTCTCTAAAGGTAGTTATATTACATGCGGTTGACGAAGGTGGATAAAGGATGAAAATGTTTAGGTTAATCGAAGATGATCCTTCTACGTATAAAAAGGGGACAAAATTTTTTTTAATATCACATTCAGAATTCATAGGTGTGAAAAGTTATGTATTACTAGCTGAAGATTTGAAAGGAAAGATCGAAGTAACGGAAGAAGAATTGAAGAGTAAATTCGTTTCCATACATTGATCTTTCGTTTAACTGAAAAAACGAGGGAATTTCATTTCTGAAATCCCCTCGTTTTTCTTATTTTAAATCTTCAATCGAATCAATATCGACGTAATCCGGTACAACCAGTCCATTCTTTGTTCCTTTTAAGTTTGGTCCAAGGTCAACCATATCATCTTTATACTTATTATAGTATTCAAGATGTGTACCAGGAAGCCATGCAGCCACCATTGCGTCCGCACTTCCGTTTGCAACGCCGGCAAACATTGGTCCCACTTCAACTTGACTTAATGTTACATCATAACCATTCTGTTCCAGAACCTTGCCAATTACATTTGTACTGGCAATTTCAGTGTCCCATGCAACATAAACCAGTTTGATTTTTTCACCATTTCCTGATTTAGCACCTTTAGTCCACTTGGACACTTTGTCCGGATTTTCGCTTATCCATTTTTCTGCCGCTTCTGAAGGAGACATCCCTTCAGTGACTTTGACCATTACATCTTCCATATCATCAGTTTTCCAGAAGAATTGATCAATAATTTTATAAGCGCCGGGCGCATCCTGTTCGAGGCCTTTTCTGGCAATCGAATTAATATTTTCAGCCCCGCCAAAGGATTTTTTCGGATCTTTGAGATATTTCAAGTCATATTTCGAGAACATCCAATGCGGTGACCATCCAGTAACGATGATCGGTTCTTTTTTATCAATTGCTTTTTTCAATTCAGCAACCATTGCCGCCGAAGATCCTTCAACCAACTTCCAATCATCCAACTTATAATCACCTATAGCCGTTTTAGTCAACTTCATCAATCCTGCTCCAGGTTCAATTCCGATGATTTCATAATTGGTTTTGGCAGCAAAACTGTTTTTATCCCCGTTCACAGCTTTTTCTTTTGTAAAAGTACCGAACAGTGCAGTCCCTACAACAAGTAAAGCTAATATTGTAAAAATGATTTTCCTGCTAACGATATGCTCGTAAGCTGGCTTACGAAGGTTTTGCGTGATACGATCTAGAATGATTGCAATGATTACGATGGATAATCCTGCTTCAAATCCTTGTCCTACATTAATTTGGCTGACAGCCCGGTAGACATCTGCCCCAAGCCCGGGTGCTCCAACCAATGAAGCTGTAACAACCATGGATAATGCAAGCATGATGCTTTGGTTAACTCCTGCCATAATCGTTGGAGTAGCCAATGGTATTTGTACCTTGAATAACTTTTGGCTGCTTGTTGAACCAAAAGCATCCGATGCTTCAATTAAATCATTAGGCACTTCCTGAATCCCAAGATTGGTCATACGGATTGTCGGTGCGATTGCGAAAATGAATGACGCAATGATCCCCGGCACTACCCCTATTCCAAAGAATAATATTGAAGGAATCAAATAAACGAACGCAGGCATCGTTTGCATGAAATCCAAAATTGGGGTTACGATCTTACGCACCGTTTTATTTTGGGCACACCATATTCCGATCGGTATCCCGATCAGTATGGTTAGGAATCCTGACAATATAACGATAGCAAGTGTTTGGATGCTTGATTCCCAATAACCAAGATTATCAATCAAAAGTAAGCTAATGAAAGTAAATATTCCCAATGGCCATCTGCTTGTATAGGTAACCAGAAGGGTAAGGACTATAATTAACACGATGGAAGGTCCAGCACTCATTACATCGACCAGGATATTCAGTAGACCCTCAATCACATTCGTAATAAGTGTAAATAATCCAGCAAATACAATAGTTATCCAATCCACTAAAGAATCGACCCAAGCTCCTAGTGGTATTTTTGTCATATTCATTGAATTATTCACTCTCCATTTCATTCAAGGAATCTTTATTTCCTGCTAAAGCACCAATCACGGCACCGCGAAGCAGAATTCCTTTAATTCTTTTCTGTTCATCAATCACTGAGATTGGCAAGCTTGAAGTTGCCATCACATCCATGAGGCTACCAAGTAATTCATCCTCTTTTACAGTTGGGATATCGGTTGACATCACTTCAGAAATCGATTGGTTATTGCTCATTGCCTGACGAGCCTGTTCTGCAGTCACTGCCCCCAATAATTTCTGCTTTCTATCCACAACAAAAATGCTGGAATACCCTTGTTTACGCATGATTTCCAATGCAACCCTCGGACCTCTGTCAACTGCGATCTTCTCTGGGCGTATCATTACATGAGAAGCTGTCAGTACTTTTGATAGATCAACATCTTCAACAAACTTCTCGACAAATTCATTAGCTGGATTCATCATGATTTGTTCAGGAGTTCCCAATTGAATCACACTTCCATCTTTCATAAGAGCAATTCTATCCCCTATTCTTAATGCTTCATCAAGATCATGGGTAATGAAAATGATCGTTTTTTTGTACTGATCTTGAATTTCAATCAACTCATCCTGCATATCCTTACGTATTAATGGATCAAGAGCACTGAAGGCTTCATCCATCAATAATATGTCCGTATCACTAGCAAGTGCCCGAGCTAACCCAACCCTTTGCTGCATACCACCGCTAAGCTGTGACGGCAGCTGATTTTCGTAGCCTTTCAATCCAACGGCCTCAAGTGCCTTCATCGCTTTTTCATGACGTTTTGTTGGATCCACTTTTTGAATTTCGAGCCCAAATTCAGCATTTTCCAATATCGTTTTATGCGGAAATAAAGCAAAGTTCTGAAAGACCATGCTTATTTTCTTTTGCCTGACTTCCCTTAGGCGTGCCGCGTTCATCTTCACGATATCTTCTCCCCCAATTAAGATTTCTCCCAATGTAGGATCGATCAAACGATTGAACATGCGGATTAAAGTGGATTTCCCACTTCCGGATAGACCCATGATGACAAAAATTTCGCCAGGATAAATCTCGAAATTCACATTATTAACTCCGACCGTTTGTCCCGTTTCTTTCAAGATTTCTTTTTTTGTTTTGCCTTGCATCAATAAATCTGTTGCTGCTTTTGGAGATTTGCCAAAAATTTTCGAAACATTTCTGACTTCTACATACGGCTTCATCAAGTCACCTCATTCTAATAGTTGCCCATATGATTCAGTTTTGCTGAATTTCCCCGTTTTATGCGAGTGATGATTATTAATACACAAGTACCTTGAAATAATCGAAATTTTAAAAAACGATTCTACCCACACACTTTTTTCTTCTGTTCTATACCATATTGAGGTAAAAAAAGCGGAATTGACACATATGTGAGTGGCACCTTCTTGCACAGGACCTAATGAACAAAGAAATTACTATTTTTATTGTTCCCAAGAAGCCATTCTTTACTTGGATTTTATATGTGTGATTAATTGAGCATTTCAAGTAGGAAAAGGAGGTGCAATCACAATTGAGGAAACAAGCAGGCACAGCATATACCAACTTTAATATAAAAGATTTCCACTTAGAGTTTTCTGTCCAGTCGTTGGACTAAAGATTACCCCTCTTAAGTACTTCATTTTCCTTAACCAGGTGGAATGATACTTGCAGTATGACACCATACGCATTGAAAATGATTATGGGATTCCCAATGTGTCTAATTTGAGCATTTCAAGTAGGGAAAAGAGGTGCAATACAACTGAGGAAACTAACAGGCACAGCATATATCAACTGAAATATATTGGTTTTTATTTTAGAGTTTTTTGGTCAGTTCCATCACACGGAATAAACCGTTCTCCCTAAAGTACTTCATTACCTTAACAAACAATGAATATAAATTCAAATGATGTGCGGCGGAATTGTTGAGTATATATGTTAAGAGCGTGCATCATATGAAAGTAGCACCATTCTTCTATAAACGTTGATTTATCAACGTTCATAGCAAAAACTCGGACGTCGAAAACAAATTTTCGGACACACGATTTATCATTTTTTTCAAATGTGAAAATATCTCATAATCGAATACTCTTCACTGACAAAACCAGTACAAAAAATATGGCTACTTTAGTTAGTGGATTGCCTTCTTTCAATTAACTCATTCATAGCTTCATCGGCTGTACAAGTTTTCCATTGCTGCAAAGGATATAAAATAATAAAAAATACAGACCGTGCATTTATAACTACACCCAGCGTGAACAATCGCTACACTTCTATTGCCTTGCTGTTCATTATCAAGATTTTATATTCAATCGTTTTTTTGTTATTTTAAAATACTTTTTATGACGTTGTGGCAGATAACAACCATATACCCCAAAATCAATATCCCTAACATCACTATATTTCTTGTTAAATAAAATTCTCATCTTCACTTATCAATTCATAATTTCTATATACTGTATAGATTTCTTTCTATAATTTTTTTTCCCATGCAGATATGTAAAAAAACCAATTGATTTACCAATCGGTTTTTTTGTTGAGAATTTAATAACTTATTTCAGCTACCCTCAGCGATTTGACTTTAGAAAATATAAATACTCTATTCCAGCCGCAGTTATCTTTGTGCCGGCCCGTCCTCTGCCTTTGATCACAAATCCTTCGCCCGCTAAAATATCCAAGCGGCGGCGGATCTGCTGCGTGGACAAGACAATGTCCGAATCTATGCTTTGACTTGATATAAGCTCTCTGCTCGCCGCTTTTCCTTTATCGTTACATTGCTTGATTACTTCCAAAATAAAAGTGCGCTCTTGCATTTCCAGCATACTTTCACACGCGGAGTATTTCGAAATCACACTTTCTCCCGCTTGTCCGTGCATGAACGGAAGGTCCCTTTTCATCAATACATTTCCCTCACAGAC
Organism: Peribacillus sp. YIM B13482; assembly: GCF_042787975.1. Taxonomy (NCBI): domain Bacteria; kingdom Bacillati; phylum Bacillota; class Bacilli; order Caryophanales; family Bacillaceae; genus Peribacillus; species Peribacillus sp. YIM B13482. Next base: position 40,650 of record NZ_JBHZPF010000044.1, on the reverse strand, counting down.
CGTCAGCATGTAATCAATAGTACTTTTCAGCTCTCTTATATTGCCGGGCCACTCATATTGCATGAAATATTCCAGTACGTCTTGCTCTACCTTTACCCACTTCCCACTCTTTGTGATGAGATGCTTAATCAAAAGTGGAATATCCGCTCTTCTCTCATTGAGTGGCGGAATGCGGAGATTAAGTACATTCAGCCGGTAAAATAAGTCTGTTCTGAACGAACCGTCCCGCATCTTTCCTTGAAGATCCTTATTCGTTGCTGTAATCAACCGAACATTAATGGGTATGATTCTTCTGCCGCCAATCCTTCGAATTTCTCCCTCCTGCAGAACTCGCAGCAGATGTGATTGAACTGTGAGACTTATGTCGCCAATTTCATCCAAGAAGATAGTCCCGTTATCCGCCAATTCAAACAAACCTTTCCTGCCTCCCCTTTGCGCTCCTGTAAATGTCCCTTCTTCATAGCCGAACAATTCACTTTCAAGCAAAGTTTCTGTTAATGCGCTGCAGTTCACAGCGAGAAACGGCCCGTTTTTTCGCATTGAATGCTCATGAATAGCATGCGCAAACAGTTCCTTTCCTGTTCCTGTATCACCCTGAATCAAAATCGGATGCCCCGACAAGGCAAGCTTCTTGGCGATCTGCTTACGTTCTTTCATTACTTCATGCTCGCCGATAATATCATGAAAGCTGTATTTCGTATAAAACCCCTTATTTCGCATTTCCCTTTGTGCCGTCTTTTCAATTTCAACGGCTTGATGTACACTCTTGAAGGTTGCGACAATTGTATTTTCTTTCTCCATTTGTAATCGAAAAATGACGACATCCATGCCATCTATATCGAAGAACTTGCTTGCATCCTTACCGTTCATGATGAAATCGGTAATATCCCGGCTATGCATTACTTCCTTCATATACTTTTTAACTACATCTTGTGGATCAACATGAAACAATGCCGCAAGCCTATTATTGAATACTGTAATCTGCCCTTCCTCGTTTACGACCAATATTCCATCATCGACAGTTCCCAGCACATTTTGGATGTGCTCGCTCATCCGCTTGGCATCCCGCTCTGCATATAACAGCCTACGTTGTAATTCAATGATATTCCTAATGTACCTTTCTGAAATCCTCGAGGATATATCCTTGTTCAAACCGCAGCGTTCTACAACTTCTAAAATTGTTGTCATGTCAAAAAGTCGCACACCTATATCGATTACTTCTTTTATGTATGAGGGACAAAGATTTGTTTCTCCTGGTGTAACTGCAATATGAACATCCTCATAAAACAAACTCCCCTTCCGAAAAGGGATGAATTGAACATGATCGACACCAAGCTGATATAAGGATTCAATAAGACTTATTGTTGCCTCATCAACATCATTCACCACCAAAACTGTTGAGCCTTCAGGTATTCTTAATAGTTTATCAATGTATTCATGATGAACCGTTCTCTTTCCCACAATTATTTTCTCGGCATTTATGCTAAAAATGTCGTTTGTTTTATCATAAGCAGCATCTGATGAATACAAGATTATTGTATCTTCCAGAGACTCCGGTAATCCCTCATCGGCAGAATGGCTTTTAATATGAACATAGTCTCCAAGCAATTGTTCCAGCTGTTCCTGCAAGGCTTGCTTTGTTTTTGCACTTCCCGCTATAAGCGTAAGTGAGGATTTTGACATAAAAGCACCTACCTGTCTTTAAATTGGTTCTATTATATCACCAAAAAGAACCAATAATGACCTTAAACTCTAATCTAATTCTAAAGTTTTCATAATAATCAATCTAGAAATATTGGCACAGATTTTGCATATATAAAGCATTGATGTGCCTATGGATTTGAAAAGGAGGGAAACAGCAGAATACGAGAAAAACAGATGATAGTCTATGAGGCCGGCATAATTTTGTAAGCGGTTTAGTTCCATGCTTTTATTTTAAATACAAAGGAGAGACATTTATGAGCCAAATTGAAGAGAAGGTTGTTTCGCTTGGAACACCAGGGAAAAAAGAGAGAAAAATCAATGTTTTTGTACTGCTGCTCTGCATTCTCGCAATAGCAACGCTATTCACTTACATTTTGCCGGCCGGGGAATTTGCACGAATTGAAGCGGATGGACGGACAACTGTAGACGCCAATTCTTTTAAATGGATAGAATCTGCACCAGTCGGATTGTTCGATATGATAAAAGCTATTCACACAGGAATGGTAGAAGCCGGAAATATTATCTTTTTCTTATTGATTATCGGAGGGTTTTTCGGTGTTTTAAGAGCAACAGGTACGGTTGATGTACTTATCGGGACAATGGCTCGGAAGTTGGCGAAGCGTGAAAAGCTATTGATTCCTGTCGTGATGCTGTTTTTCGCAGTAGGCGGCTCCTTAATGGGGATGGCAGAAGAAACACTGGCATATCTTCCTCTTATCATTCCCCTGGCGTTGGCTCTGGGATTCGATACAATTACAGGAACCGCCATTGTTATAGTAGGGGTAATGTCAGGGTTTACGACAGCCGTCATGAATCCATTCACAGTAGGACTCGCCCAAGGAATCGCAGAATTGCCGATGTTCTCAGGAATGGGATTCCGCCTTATTTTATTTGTTATTGTCTATCTGGTTTCCGTTCTTTATATCTATCGTTACGCAATGAAGGTAAAGAAAAATCCTTATATAGGAATCTACGGAAAATATACAAAAGAAGAATCGGAAAACTTGCTGCAATCAGGTGCGAAATTAACAGCGAGACACAAGTTCATCTTAGTAGCTTTTTTAATTAACTATATCGTCTTGGCGTTTGGAGTCATCAAGTTCCAATGGTACATGACAGAAATTGCTGCCTTATTCATTGTATTGACAATCGTAATTGGAATCACCGGAAAACTGTCTGCAGATCACATTGTCAACTCCTTTACTAATGGATCTGCAGCCTTGCTCGGCGGCGCTTTGATAATCGGCGTATCACGCGCCATTCTTGTTGTATTGAATGAGGGCCATATCGTCGACCCTATGCTACATCAAGTAGCTGAATCTATCCAGCATATCCCTGCCTTGTTAAGCGTTGCTGGCATGTACAGCTTCCAAACTCTTATCCATTTTATTCTAGCGTCCGGCACCGGTCATGCGATGCTGACAATGCCAATTATGGTGCCGCTCGCAGACTTATTGGATATTACACGCCAAACCGCAGTGTTGTCTTTCTCTTTCGCGGACGGAATCGGGAATATGATTTTCCCGACCGCTACCACCTTAATGGCAGGCTTAGCAATCGCAGGCATTTCTTGGACAAAGTGGGCGAAGTGGATTTTGCCGCTGGTGCTCATTCAATATCTCATCGGATTAGTAGCTGTTATCATAGCCCACTTCGTCGGGTATGGTCCATTCTGATAGCAGTATTTACAGGAGGAGAAACGAATTGCTTACTTTAATTAAAAATGGCGAGATATACTCACCCAATTACTTAGGACGGAAGGACATATTGATTACAAATGATAAAATCGCATTTATAGATGACAGAATCGAGATTCCTGACAACTTTGCCCCTATTCAAATCATTGATGCGGCTAATCTTTTCGTTGTTCCGGGTTTTATAGATTCACATGTTCATATTATTGGTGGAGGCGGCGAGGGAGGATTCAAAACCCGCACCCCCGAGCTGATGCTCACTGATATTACAACTTCAGGTATTACAACGCTGGTCGGCTTACTTGGTACGGACGGAACTACACGTAGAATGGAAAGCCTTCTTGCCAAGGCGCGGGCGCTTGAAGAAGAGGGTATTTCCTGCTTCATTCATACTGGCTCCTATCAAGTGCCAGTAAAAACATTGACGGGAAAAATCGAGGACGATATTATTTTAATCGATAAAATTATCGGTGTTGGAGAGATTGCAATCTCCGACCATAGATCATCAGAACCCACATTTGAGGAATTGACTAAAGTCGCCTCAGCGGCACGCAATGGCGGTATCCTGTCAGGAAAAGCTGGGATATTAGAAGTTCATGTAGGGGACGGAGATGGAAAGCTTTCATTGCTGCATGAAATTGTAGATAAAACCAACATACCAATTAGGCAGCTCCATCCGACACATATCAATCGAAATGGGGAATTATTCAGGGCGGGAATTGATTACGCGAAGAGAGGCGGATACGTAGACTTTACCACAAGTACCATTCCTTTGTTTTTGGAAGAAGGGGAAGTGAAGTGCAGCATAGGCTTGCGCCTGATGCTTGAAGAAGGGGTTCCAGTCGGGCACATAACCTTCTCTTCAGACGGACAAGCAAGCCTTCCCTTCTTTAACAGCCATGGGGAGTATGCAGGCCTACAAGTTGGAAAAGTATCCTCGCTATATCACGAAGTCCGTGATTCTGTTTTAAAGGAAGGCATCCCGTTGGAAACGGCACTGAAGGTCATCACCACCAATCCCGCACAAGTACTAAAGCTTTCGAGCAAGGGCAGCATCCAAACCGGGAAGGATGCTGATATTGTATTGTTGCAAAAGGATACATTGACAATTGATACTGTAATTGCAAGAGGACAAGTGATGGTAGAAAGGATGGCTCCGCTTATAAAAGGAACGTTTGAATGAGGGAGTGACTTTAATGCCAGGGAAAAGTCACCACTGTCACGGCGGAAGTTATCAACAAAGTGGACTTTTTAGGTAATCGGTAATGACATACAACTTGAGTTGTATGTCATGGAGCCTGTTCTTGCCTTCATCCCGCTTCAATCTACCAGCATTATGTACAGCTCTATCTATATTGAGTAAATACTATATTGAAGCTATTGCTGCAAATGAAGAGATCCGTGGAAAACTGCGTTGGTATCATCACGGCAATCAGTCTTCATATCGGCTATGAGACAGCTTTCCGTAGTCTCGCGAAGCTACCTTCGGCAAAAGAAAAGTCCGTGAGCTGTATGAAGCTAGGGTTCTCGAAAAAGAGGAACAGGATGTCATTATGAATTCTTATGAAATGACGCATCCCGAGATTTGCAGGTGCGCATCCATTGTCCAGAACATAAGATACAGCAAGTATTTGAAAGTACTTTAGGGTTTGTTAAGAAATATAAAATAGAGATTTCCTGTTAACTTGGAGATTATGCAGCTAATCAAACAATTATGAGTACATTCTTTTTTTTGCAACTTCACCCCTGGTGAAGTTGCTGTCTTTATACCCTAGCACTTAGTTTAATGATGACTATTAATATCCTCCTTCGTAAACTTAGAAAACATGAAAATCATAATTCAAACTAAATTTATATATTATTGTCAACTTCAATTTTCTTGACTAATTTGGTCTACTATTTGAATGATGTCCTGATCCTCGCTTATTACTCCTTTATCAAAAAACAACCTCGTGTTAAATCGGTAGGATATGTGCTCTGATGACAAGGCAGCGGAAATCGGCAACTGGAATGAAAATGGAATAAGGATTTCCTGCTCCTCCTCTATAAATTTTGTTGTCAGTATGGTTGTGGTATCAAAAATCCGTTGCACATTATTCACCTTGTCTAATTGCACTAAGTCACACTCCAACCGTTTTATTTTTTGCTCACAGATTCCTCCTATTATGGAGAATTCACCTGTTATCCGTTCTCCCAACCCATACTTTACCTTAGGCAATTTAAGATCGATTACAGCTTTTCCTATTCCTAATTGTGACAGATATCTTCTCAACAACAAGTTGTTTTCCCTCCTGGAATTTTACTACAACAATTAAAAATGATTAATGTTTGGTATCTAAGTTACTCATCCCCATCACCGAAAAAGCCACCAAAATCTTCAAACTGTTCTTCCACATCAAACATATCTTCTTCTATTCCAAGGGCATCAGTAGCCCCTTCTAGCACCCCATCCATATCTAAACCATCTATCATTTCGCTAAGCAGCATGCCACCCAATACTCCTGCGGCTAATCCTCCAACCATTCCCCCAACACCACTGAATTTATTTCCTGTAGGTGAATATTGATCATGATAAGAAAATGGACGCGTGAACAATTGAGGCTGTTCCACGACCTCTGCAATTTGTTGCTGTAAAAAATGGGTAAGCTCTTGATGTTCCTCTAACAGTCTATGATCAATAACAAATTCCCGTTTGGCTTCAATTTCTCGATTCCCATTTTGACAATCGATTTCCATAAACACCTGCTCTACAGCTTCATTTGAAGAAATCCGTATCTCCAATTCATTGATCTGGCCGGCAAATTGCGCTGTTGGAAAGAATGAAAATTCCTGTCCATAGGCATCCACTTTTCCTGAAGTAGGTTGTTCTCGAAAACCGAGCTTACTTAGTGAGTTGAAAATGGCTTCTAGTTCCTTTGGAGCCTTAAGGACCAATGCATCTACATCAATGTGATCCAATCCACCTTGAATATCTAGGTGAGTATCGAAAAAGTAAGAAATCGAACCTCTTGTTAAAGGAAGATCTTGCGGGATATTGTAAGTGAAGTCAAAATGTTTCTCTTCCTTTTCCTTAATTGTAAACGGACCGCTTAAAGGTACAGATGACACTTTTTTCGTGACAGTTTCCCCACGTTTTGTCCTCACTTTAATCATGAAGCCAACTGCTAACTGGTTAATTTGTTGTTGCACTTCTCCGCCATGTAAAATTACTTCCCCTTTTAGTGTCTCACCAGCATAATAAGAACGGTTTTCGTAGCGTAAATCAACAGTTGCTGCACCTTTCCCTAACTTAGCCATAAACTTCTTAAACATTCGGTTCATTTCTCCTTTAATTTCCATTAGTCTGTTATGATCATTTCACTTTCGCTTGAAACCCTATCAATTTATACGAATATATAGCTCTTAAAGTTTCATTTACATTCTAAGATTGCCCTCTTGAATATTATGTGTGCCTAATCTGCCCCTTTAAATTAAGAAAAAAACTATTAATCTTTATCTTTTTAACAATCTGATAACCAATAAAATATTATCCATGGAAGAATGACCCATTCAATTATATTAGTAATTGCATATTATGAGCTTACACCAATTAATGGGGATAAATGACGCTTTGCTATTTGGTAAATCGTTCTTTCTAAGAACTGGATCAATATTCACTATATAGAAGATAATAAGTAGTTTTTAATGTTTGTATACTCGGTTTGTATACAAGCCTATGTATTTCCCGTCGATAAAATCGTAAGTTTTTGATTTTCCAAGTAAACATGCATTCATACAGGAATAGATAATTTTTTATAATGAAGTCCCACTCTAGGGTGATTGCTGATTGTATAAAACTTTTTAATGAAAAGCTAAAAAACAAAACGGTGAGCGTAACTTGTAATAAAGCTGTCTTACCAAAGGAGGATTGATGGAGATTTACCCATTAAAGAGAGAAAAAATAGAATCAAATGAAATAGACAAAAGCCTTACTCCAATCCCTTTTACTTGTAAATCATGCGGGGAAACTTATGATGAATCTCTTATGAAGATAGAATTGAATGTGTGTCCGAAATGCCAATATCACCACCCGGTTACCGCTTATGACCGCATTTCAATGCTTACAGATAGTGGTTCTTTTTCGGAATTCAATAAATCTTTAATTTCCGTTGACCCGCTGAACTTCCCTGAATATAAAGATAAATTAATTTCTGATAAAAATAAGACTGCATTAAATGATGCGGTTATTACCGGGGAAGCTTCCATAGGTGGTTATCCGGTTGTGATTGGTGTCATGGATTCTCGTTTCCGTATGGGAAGTATGGGCTCAGCAGTCGGTGAAAAAATTACAAGAGCCATTGAGGAATCATTAAAAACACGAAAACCATTTATATTGTTTTCGGCAAGCGGCGGAGCTCGAATGCAAGAAGGAATTCTTAGTCTCATGCAGATGGCAAAAACGAGTGTTGCTTTAGAACAACTAAACTACGAAAAAATCCTTTTCGTATCCGTTTTAACGAATCCTACAACGGGTGGAGTTTCTGCTAGCTTCGCTTCATTAGGTGATATCAATATTGCCGAACCACAGGCTTTAATTGGCTTTGCAGGAAGACGCATAATTGAACAGACGATAAGAGAAGAACTTCCAGAAAATTTTCAAACCTCTGAATTTTTATTAGAACATGGGCAACTGGATATGGTTGTAAATAGAAGTGAATTAAAACAATCATTAACAACCATTTTAAAAATCCATCATCTCGATTTCAGGGAGTGTTTTAAACGATGAATTTGCAAGTATTAAAACAACTGGAAAATCAAATTGCTGAATTGAAAGAGGTGTCTACAAAGCATAATCTTGACCTTAACGAAGTAATAAATAATCTTGAGCAAAGAGTCAATGAAATCAAAATCCATCTTAACGAGAATATGGAAGTTTGGGATAAAATTCAACTATCAAGAATTCAACAACGCCCTACTACTTTAGATTTTATCCACCATATTTTTGAAGACTTTATTGAACTTCATGGTGACAGACTTTATGGGGAAGATCCTGCATTGGTTTCAGGAATAGCTACCTTCGAAGGAATGCCTATAACTGTTTTAGGAAATCAAAAAGGTAAAAATACTAAAGACAATATCTATCGTCGTTTTGGCATGTCGCAACCTGAAGGCTACAGGAAAGCCCTAAGAATTATGCAACAAGCCAATAAGTTCAATCGCCCCATCGTAACATTTATCAACACGGCAGGGGCCTTCCCAGGTCGTGAAGCCGAAGAACGCGGACAATCACAAGCTATCGCCCTCAATCTTCGTGAAATGGCAAGTTTTGGAGTGCCTATCATCTGTTTTGTAGTTGGTGAAGGCGGGAGTGGTGGTGCATTGGCTCTAGGTATAGGCAATCGAATCTACATGCTAGAAAACACATTTTATTCGGTTATTTCACCTGAAGGAGCAGCAGCATTGTTATGGAAGGATGCCTCACAAGCAAAACGAGCAGCTGAGGCATTGAAAATTACGGCTAAGGACTTGATGGAACTAGGGGTGATTGATGAGATCATCAAAGAACCTATAGGAGGAGCACATATTGACATCCCACTTCAATCGCACTTTATCAAAGAAACCTTACGAAAAGCATTACAAGAACTTGGTCAATTAGATAAAGGCAATCTACGCCAACAACGTTTTGATAAGTTCCGAAAAATCGGTGAGTTTATGGAAGAAAGGACATTTAAATAAGAAGATGAACAATTATTTCCCAACATGTTCATAGACCATTTGATATAGATTGTTAGACTCAACATTTTGTAATGTAAATTATAGTGCCCATGTCTTTCCTCCCCAATTACACCTGAATTATTTCTTATCTTTTTGTTACATTATTCATGGCCATGCCAAATAACCCTCCAAACCCTTTTGGCAGGGCTTATCTCTGTTTTACAAAACCGTTAATTAGGCTATATGGAAATCTCTTGCCTACTTAATAAAGCCTAAACTCAATGAACCTCCCCCAAATTTAATCGAACCACTTCACGTTTAAAATGTTTGTCCCTTTCCGCCAAAAAAAAAATCCCCTACAGGTAGATTATTAAATGTCCTTAATAATCTACCTGTAGGGGGATAAAAAAGGGATATCCCTTAAATGAAATTGATATTGTCCGTATTGATTCAATCATCTCCAACAGTTACCTCGGCTCAATCAACTGGCATCATTCAAATTTTGTTTATTTGGCGGTAAGGAACCTTGTCATTTCAAGGCTGCTAAATTTCTTAACAAAGAAAGTTGAAATTATTAAAGAAGTCTTATGTTTATTTTGCATTCCTGTGTTCATCAAAATCAATCTGGCACTCTTCTAGCGGAATTACTTTTGTTTTCTTAATTAACTTATACCCAAGCCACATTACCAGAAAAAATGGGATGCCAATATAGGTAGCAACCACACTTGCCCAATTAATGGTATCTCCAAGAAAGGCTTGATAGTTTTGCGCCATTAAAACGAATAAACAAAGGGCAAAGGAAAATATCGGTCCGAAAGGAAACCATTTTGATAGATAGGGAAGATCGTCCAGTGAATACCCTTGAGCAATGTATGCTTTTCTAAACCGGTAATGGCTCGCCGCTATACCTAGCCAGAATATAAATCCAGTGACCCCAACTGCATTCATCAGCCAAATATAGATAACTCCATCACCGAAAATGGAAGCAAAAAATGCAAGCATCCCAACAAGTGAGGTCACAATCAGTCCCCAAATGGGAACGCCGCGCTTGTTGAGCTTCCCAAAAATCCGCGGTGCCAGCCCTTCATTTGCCATTGAGTACAACATTCGGCTTGTCACGTAAAGACTTGAATTACCAGCAGATAATACAGCCGTTAAGATGATGGCATTCATCACCGAAGCAGCAAATGCCAGTCCCACTTTTTCAAACACCATCGTAAACGGGCTAACCATGATCGTGTGTCCCTGCAGGCTGCCATTCGTATAAGGAACGATCAGTCCAATAACAAGTATCGCTAGGATGTAAAAAAGGAAGATCCTCCAAAAGATGCTACGAACTGCACGAGGTACATTTTTTGCCGGGTCTTCACTTTCACCGGCTGCCACACCGACTATTTCTGTCCCTTGAAAAGAGAAACCAGCAGCAATGAAAATACCCAATGTTGCCAAAAAGCCACCGGCAAACGGAGCGTCACCAACTGTGAAGTTTTTAAAACCAATCGCCTCTCCGTTCATGATCCCGAATATCATCAATATTCCGACAACGATAAAAATGATGATGGTCGCCACTTTAATGAGCGAAAACCAATATTCCCCTTCTCCATATCCTTTAACTGATACGTAATTCAATAAGAATATCAAAACTAAAAACAAAGAACTCCATAAGAATGACGGGCTGTGAGGAAACCAAAACTTCATAACCATCGTTGCGGCAGATAGTTCCGCCGCAAGCGTCATCGCCCAGGTGAACCAATAGTTCCAACCAAGTGCAAACCCTAGTGCCGGATCGATGAAACGCGTAGCATAGGTACTGAAGGCTCCGCTGATTGGCATAAATGATGCAAGTTCTCCGAGACTTGTCATAATAAAATAAACCATGATACCGATAACGGTATAAGCTACCAAAGCCCCGCCAGGTCCTGCAGAGTGAATCGCCGGCCCGCTGCCGAGAAAAAGCCCTGTTCCAATAGCACCACCCAACGAAATCATCGTAAGGTGGCGCGCTTTTAGCTTTCTTTGTAAAGTATTTGACGGCTGGTTTTGCTCATTTTTATCAAACGGCTGCAATTGCCTATTTTCCAAATTGGGTTCCCCTCCAAAAATGCATATTTAATCTAGCAGTTACTTTTTGCAATTTTTACTTTTTCAAGGTCATTTTTTCTTATGCTAAGACCTTTTTTTGGAATTCAGGGATCTAAGTAGCATTTCCGCAACTATGTTAGGCTTAAAAACTCAAGTCAAAGGGCTTATATGCCTAACGTTTTTTAAAAGAATCACCGAATTTTTAAAGATTCGGTGATTTAGCATCATCATATTATGTTGTAGGTAAACTCCTATTAATAAATGAATTCCAATCGATTTGAAGTAACCAGCTTGCCGTTGCTTCAATATCTTTTGAAAAGATACGGTCTTGCGTAATGCTTGGAATGAGCTTTCTTGCTTCCGTATAAAACTCTTTTGTAAACGGAGCCATCTTTTCTATTCCACGGTATTCCACCGCTTGCAAGGCACAAATGAGCTCAATCGCCAAAACGCGGCGAACGTTTTGAATGATTTGATGTGCGTGTCGGGATCCAATCGTTCCCATGCTTACATGATCTTCCTGGTTCGCTGAAGATGGAATGGAATCCACACTTGCAGGATGTGCGAGTGTTTTATTCTCAGAGACGAGTGAAGCTGCACAATATTGCATGATCATCGCTCCAGACTGCAAGCCAGGTGACGGACTTAAGAATGGCGGTAAGTCATTCAGCTGAGGATTGACGAGTCGCTCAATGCGGCGCTCTGAAATATTCGCAAGCTCGGCAACAGCGATTTTCATGAAGTCCATCGCAAATGCTATCGGCTGGCCATGGAAGTTCCCCCCTGAAATAACCTTTTCCCCATCGTCAAAAATAAGCGGATTATCCGTCGCAGCATTCATTTCGATCTCCAATTTTTCTTTTACATAATCAAGAGTTTGCCATGAAGCACCATGCACTTGCGGAATGCAGCGAAGCGAATAAGCATCCTGTACCCGCAGTTCTCCTTGCTTGGTGATGAGCTGGCTGCCGTTGATCATGCGGCTAATCCTTTCCGCGACCTCTGTTTGCTGGCGGTAACCGCGTGCTAGATGAACATCCCGATCAAAGGCATCTTCAATACCGCGTAATCCTTCTAAAGTCAGTGAAGCAATCGCTTCAGTTTGATGGGCAAGCTGTTCGGCTTCAATGTAATTGACGAGCCCCATCCCCGTCATGGCCTGTGTTCCGTTAATTAATGCAAGACCTTCTTTTGCTTTAAGTGTCACCGGAAGAATGCCTTCTTTCGATAAAGCTACGATGGCCTCCATTCGCTCTCCTTTATAAAACACTTCCCCTTCTCCCATCAATACTAGCGCCAAATGGGAAAGGGGTGCCAAGTCCCCACTTGCCCCAAGAGAACCTTGCTGAGGGATGACCGGATGGATATGGGCATTCAAAAGATCGATCAGACGTTCAATGACAACAGGACGGACGCCTGAGAACCCTTTTAATAGTGCATTGGCACGGAGAAGGACCATAGCTCTCGAAACCACCTCAGGAAACGGTTCCCCGACTCCGCATGCATGGGAATGAATCAAATTCCACTGCAGCTGCTCTGCGTCCTCTGCATCAATCAATACATCGCTGAACTTCCCGAATCCTGTTGTAATACCGTAGACGACTTTCTTTTGTTTTACGATATTCTCAACCGCTTCCCGGCTTTTTTCCACTTTCTTAACACTCTCGGCTGAAGCAGAGACAAATGCTTCCCCATATAATACTTTTTTCGCTTCTTCAATCGTTAAAGTTTGGCCCGTTAACATAATCATTTCCTGCACCCCTATTCTTTTTTTAAACAAACAAAAGGAGGCCATATTGACAGACTTATCCAGTCTACAATACAGCCCCCTATTTCACTAAATAACTATAGGCTTTTAATTATTTAAATGTGGTTAATTCCCAAACCAACGGCTTCATGTTCAAATCCCCGAACCGGTGCTCCAATCGTTCCATACACGGCGACAGCAATCCATTCACCTTCGTCCCCGCTTTTAAACGGCCTGCCCCGAACGATTGCAAACCGAAGGCCCGCAGTCCTCAAAAGACCGCCAAGCTCGACTTGGCCCCGTGTCACGCCTTGGAGTGCTTCGATGATCGCATGATACAGCGCATGCATTTCCCGATACATATCGGGATTGACTAATCCAAGTCTTTTAGCTGATGTCTCAATGGCCGCAACTATTTTCTGCAGCTCCATTGAACCGACTTTACCTTTTCCATAAAGCCAATCCATCCGCTTTAGATCATTCGTCAATATGACTTCTTCCTCTTCGTCCGCAAACGCGTACATGATTGCATGGCGCCCGATTCTTTTGTCGAATTCCTTTGTCATGCAGGTACCTCTTTTTATAATTTTCTAAATAGACTAATAACTAAATATTATTGTAAGCGGATACAGTCTGTTCAGTCAACATATTTTTTCATTTGTTTTAACATTTCTTTTTGGGGCTAATGTTCATCATCCCTAATTACCTGCTCATCATATCGAAAATGCTAGCTTTGATAAGCGCTTCAGGCGGTGGTAGTACAGCATCAAACAGTTGGTTCCCCACTTGCCTTTAGAGGACACCAAGAGGATCTTGATGAAGTGAGTACTCCTTATCCTCCCTTCGGTCCGGTACCGTTGACAGGCGCCAATGTGTCGCACTTGGCCACATTTATAAAAACTAAAAATGTGAACGGTGTAAAACATAAGTCTTGTTACTAACGCACCCGTAGTTGAAGATGACACTTTATTTTTCTAAACATAGAACCATATGTTCTTCGTCATAATAGACACCATTTACTTTTAAAGCTTTTTCCTCAAAGCCAAAAACATTGAAACCTAAGTTTGCGTAAAGGTTTTTGGCTTTTTGATTACTTGTTACTACAGTCAAATTTATTTTCTCGACATCTTCTATTTCTTTCGCTTTATTTATAGCTTCTGTTAATAAGGTTTTTCCAACACCCAATCCACTTTTCTTCGAAGTTACATACATAGCAAAAATATTTGCCCTATGTTGCAATTTTTTGTGCTGTTCTTGAATTAAGGTAACTACCCCAATGAGTTCCTCGTATTCATCAAATGCCCCAAAGGTAAAATTCCCTTTGGTTTTTAAATTATTAGCAACCTGCTCTATTGGATTCTCCTTATTTATAGATTCCTCGTAGCTTGTTGCGAATGCTTCTGGATAGTTTTTTAATCCTTCTATTCTTAATGCCCAATAACTTTCAGCATCAGATGGAGTTAGTAGCCTGACTTTCATTATGTCCCCCCAAAATATTATTTAAGATTTAAGACTGTGTACCACATACAAAGTCAACTTGATGACCCTGATATCCCGACTGGCAAATTGACTTCCCTACGAAACATATTGCCTCTTATTCCTTCGTTTCCAATGCATCATAAATCGCAGTTACAACACTTCCATAGCTTCCTGTTTTGAAGAGGTCACCGAAAAACTGATTGGAATTGGCTACAGGGTTAACGAGCGGAGAATGCTTTTTATTTGTAAGTAGAACAATCCCTAAATCTAATTCAGGATCTATGATCGTGACCGTCCCAGTCCATCCAGTATGTCCGTAAGCACTGTCACTCGCATAAGAGCTGAACATCCACTCCATGCTAGCATCGCCATTTCGCCTCCACCCAAGTCCGTAAGTAGGATTCATTTCGGAAGGTGCGACGAATTCATCGATTGTTTCTTGATCAAACAACTTATGTTTACCGTAGCCCCCGCCATTCAGCATCACTTGCAGGAGGACAGCGAGATCGCTTGTGGTCGAGAACAGACCTGCATGACCCGAAACGCCTCCCATCGAATAAAAGGCTTTTTCATCATGAACTTCACCTTGAAGTGTGTATGTGCGAACGTTAGGAAAATCAATCACGCCATCCCGCGTGTTCCCAAGCAATTCAGTTGCAGCAACATCCTTTGGCTTAAAGCCTTTTTGAAGGGGGTTGAACTTTGTATTTTTCAAATTAAGCGGCTTGTACAATTCATTTTCAACATAGGTGTCAAGCTGCTGACCCGTGATTTTTTCAACAATGGCACCGAGCAGCATATAGTCGACATCACTGTATACATTCTGTGTTCCAGGTACATATGTCAGCGGTGTTTTAGATATGAACTCAATGGTCTTATCCCGTTCCTGTGAAAAAAGGTCTTTCGAAACCTTTGGATTATGGTATTGCGGATCTGGTCTAAAACCCGCTGTATGATGAAGCACATCAATAATCTTCAGGGTATCCTTTCCTTTGATCACATCCGCTTCCATGTCTTTGAATTCAGGAATGTATTGCTGAACTCTTGCATGGATATTCAACTTGCCTTCACTGACTAATTTCTGAATAGCAAAATTAGTTGCATACATTTTCGTGTTTGAAGCAAGGTCAAATAAAGTGTCCTTGTCCATTTTCTGAAACTTCTTAAGTGGCGTATATCCATTAAATTTCTGTTTGTACCCATAGCTTTCATTTTTAACGATCTTACCGTCCTTTATGACAATCAGGGCAGCACCAGGGAAACCGGCAGCCACTTCCATTTCAATCAGCCGATCCACCTTTTCCAGCTTTTCAGAAGAAAAGCCCGCTTCTTCTGGTTTTTTTGCTTTCGTTAACACAGGATACTGGCTGGCAGTTTCCTTACTCACAGGAACTTCCTGATTTGCATTTTCTTTAGCAAATGACACGGAAGGTGCAAGTAATGAGAGTGCCAGAATTGAACTTAGTGTGCAGCTTGTCCATATATTCATCCTTTTCCCCCTTTGTAATCGTACTTAGAAAACAAGAAACGAACAACTTTACCCTTTGACTAATGTCGAAAGAAATAAACTGGATTTAATAAGTTTAAGGAATACTTCGATTTAATGAGGGAGAATTCTTTACTTCCGTTCTATTACCAGGATTCACATTCCCACAAAACGGTAATTACTTTTCCTTTCCGTTCCGGTACAAGGGTTGCGATTGGATTATTTTATTCTTGAACGTCTTTATTTTGCAATTTTTTTATCACGTAGTCGTTAATGGTTAAGGATACTACTTACTAACAATTCCTAATTTTCAGTATATATTATTTCAAACATCATTTCAATTTGGTATCTGAATCTTTAAAATTATATTTCAATCATGAGCATAAGCCCAATGTAGGAGGTAAAGCAATTATTGACCAAAATTATCCACGTCATTTCTACATTCGGGTCTTTCCATCGATACACGGGCAAATGTCAGAGTTAAATACCTCAAGGTAGTACCAAAAATAAAGGGGATAGAAATAGGCTTTGCTTTTAACTTTCTTGCATAAGAAACGTGTAAGAACATCATACTATTTGAGAAATAAAGGGATTTCAAAGAATTCAGCTGCTGATATGAGGCAAGTATAGGGTGATGATAATGTGGAAAACGATTGTTTCCAACCTGCCAGAGTGGCAGGTTTTTATACAAGCTTTTATAGTTTTTTTTATTCCGTATTTATTCTCCAAATTGTTTAATCGGCTTCGCAACTCAAAGGATGAGTGATGATATGAAAGAGTGGATATCAAAGATCAGTAAAAAAGGAAAAGTTACTAATAATGACAAACAAAAAGAATGTACCTCCCAAGATTCAACTGATCATTTTACAGATAATTTTGTATCAAATCTAGAATTAGTTAAGCAAGAAATTGGCCATAATTGGGATGTGCATTTTCGAGAATTTAATATAGGGCGTACCGGTATTCGGTCAATTATCATTTTTGTTGATGGACTTTCAGATAAAGAACTCATTGATAAAAATATCATGCCATCATTAATGGTTGACTTTTCAGCAGAATACAAACAGGGCCTTCCTTACATCAAAGGAAGCATTTCAAAAGAATTTATAAAAAATGAAGTGGTAACTATCAGTGAAGTAGAAGTGGTCGGTTCCATTAAAGAGTTAGCATCAAAAGTATTAACAGGTTCTACCGCTCTTTTAATTGATGGATTGCCGGAACCGCTAATCCTCGGAACAACAAAACTTAAAACAAGGGCGATTGAAGAGCCGGTATCAGAGGCATTAGTCAGGGGTCCACGGGTCGGTTTCACTGAATCTTTGAGTGATAATACATCTTTTTTAAGGGGAAGTGGTGAAAACGAAAATTTATCGTTAGTAAAATTCCAAGTAGGAAAGCGTTCAAAAAAAGACTTGGTTGTCGCTTACATAAAAGATATTGTTGATCCCGAATTAGTTCAAGAAGTAGAAAATCGAATTAAGAGAATTAATATTGACAATGTGCCAGAATCAGGTTATGTAGAGCAACTCATCGAAGATAATTACCTAAGTCCTTTTCCGCAGATACAGAATACAGAACGTCCTGATCGCGTAATCGCTGCTTTGTTGGAAGGCCGGGTGGCCATCTTATTGGATGGGACGCCATTTGCTTTGATTGCTCCGGTTACCTTAAGCATGATGTTACAATCACCGGAAGACTATTATGAAAGATGGATTCCTGGCACATTCATACGTATGCTTCGTTATCTCGCAGCCTTTCTAGCCCTGTTTACACCGTCTATGTATATAGCTTTCATCTCATTTCATTCAGGATTAATTCCGACCAAACTGGCCATATCCATTATAGGAACGAGAGCAACCGTTCCTTTTCCGGCACTTATCGAAGCATTATTTATGGAAATATCCATCGAGATTTTGAGGGAAGCAGGCCTGCGCTTACCTAAGCCAATTGGTCCTGCAATGGGGATTGTCGGCGGATTAATCATTGGGGAAGCTGCTGTGCAGGCAGGGATCGTTAGCCCTGTTTTGGTGATTGTAGTCGCGTTAACTGCCATTTCATCATTTGCTATTCCGCAATATAGTACTGGGTTTACATTTCGGGTACTTCGTTTTCCAGCTATGTTGTGTGCTGCCACATTGGGATTATACGGAGTCATTCTCTTTTTTCTTTTCATGGCCAGCCATTTAGTGAAATTAAAAAGCTTTGGCGTGCCTTATTTGAGTCCAGCCGTTCCTTATCGCTTAAGTGAGTGGAAAGACTTGATGGTTCGCATGCCAATTATGATGATGAAACGCCGGCCAAAGATGATGCATACGAAAAATCCTATACGTAAAAGATAACATACGGTGGAAGGGTGATTAAAGAATGAATCTCAGTCCGAAAGACCAAATTACAACTCCTCAAGTAGCGGTCATAGTCATCAACTTTATACTTGGTACAGGATTACTCACCCTGCCCAGAGCAGCCACGGAGAAGGTACAGACACCAGATGCATGGATAAGCGTTATTTTAGGCGGGGTTATTGCCATAATCGCGGGGGTGATCATCGTCAAATTAAGCCAACAGTTTCCCGAAAAAACCTTTTATCAATACAGCAATGAAATTGTGGGAAAATGGTTAGGCAAATTACTCAGTTTAGCTTTAATATGTTATTTCCTTATTACTTGCGGGTTTCAGCTCCGTTCTATGGCGGAAGTAATAAAGTATTTGCTTCTTGAAGGCACCCCTACATGGGCAATTTCGATGATTTTCATGTGGGTAAGTCTCTATCTGATCATCGGCGGCCTTAACCCGATTGCCCGTCTTTTTGAAATTATATTACCTTTGACGGTTATCCTTTTTTTGGTCGTTGCCTTCATGAGCATTAAAATATTTGAGATTGATAATCTGCGTCCGGTATTAGGGGAAGGAGTCATCCCTGTACTAAAAGGAGTAAAAACGACGGCACTAGCTTTTACAGGACCTGAAATCATGTTACTGCTTATTCCGTTTATGAATCAGCCCAAAAAAGCAGTAAAAGCCATTCTTGTTGGAATTTTCATTCCATTGATTTTTTACGTGTTAACGGTCGTAATGGTTATCGGAGCATTATCTATTGAAGGAGTGGTCACAAGAACATGGCCGACACTTGATCTTATACGCAGTTTTGAGGTCTCAGGTTTGATCTTTGAACGGTTTGAATCTTTATTGCTCGTGGTATGGATCATGCAAATATTTGCCACATTCACCATTACATACTATGCAGCTTCTTTAGGGCTAGCTCAACTTTCAAAAAAGAACATTCACCCTTTTATGTTTGCCTTGCTTCCGGTTTTATACATCATTTCCATGATTCCAAAAAATATGAATGACATCTTTAAACTTGGAGATTTCGTCGGCAATTACGCATTGTATTTATTTGGTTTACTCCCGCTTCTCCTGCTTATTATTCAAAAAGTAAAGGGAGGAAAATATGAAACAACCACATAGCAAAATACGGCCCCTCTTCATTTCCCTCTCCGTTCTATTGTTCGTATCCCTTACAGGATGTTGGAGCAGTCATGAAATTGAAGAGCAAAGTTTAGGCATAGGTTTGGCATTTGATAAAGGCATGAAGTCCAAAATTGAGAAAGAGTTAAGCAAAAAAGGGGAGGGTTATACAAAAAAAGACCTGATTACCTCAACCTTTCAAATCATCACTCCACAAGTAGCAAGTTCCACCACAAAACAATCAGGACCCTCACAAAAATCTTATATTAATATTTCTCAAACTGGGGATTCCGTCCTTCAAATGATTCGTGAATTTTCATTAGAAAGGGAACAGGCATTAACCAGTCACCACATGAAAGTGATTGTTATCAGTGAAAGTCTTGCAAAATCGTATGATTTGGAACAATTACTCGATGAAAATCTTCGTGATAACGATTTTAGACCAAGCTGTGTTGTGCTCATTAGTAAAGGAAGAGCAAAGAGCACACTGGAAACAAAGACAGCAGGAGAAATTCCAGCGTTTCGGCTGGTTGGCATTTTAGATAATACCTTTCGAACATCGAGGATTTTGCCTCCTATGCCGCTTTTTAAATTAGAGAGCAAGCTTCATTCAGAATCCAGTTTTTTGCTGCAAAATGTAGACTCAGTTAATGGGGAAGTCAAATTTGCGGGAGCTTCCGTGATCGATGGAAAAACACATAAAATGAAGGGCTTTTTGAATGAGGAAGAACTAGAAGGCGTAACATGGATTACAGGAAAGGGTAAAGGCGGTGTTGTAAAGAGCTTTGATAAGAAGACTGGTCAGCTGATGGTGTATGAAGTAGAGACAATGAAAAGTACTATTAAACCTCGAGTTAAAGGAAACAACATATCTTTTGATGTAAACATTGAATCAGAGGGAAGGCTAGCCGAAAATTGGGTGGTTTCGGGAGACCCCTTTAAAAATGAATTTCTAAAAAAAGCGGAAATATCAGCGGAAAAAGAAGTGAAACGCTTGGTAAGGAATTCAATAGAAAAAATGCAAAAAGAATATCGAGTGGACGTCGCTGGCTTCGGAAATCGCTTGAGAATCGAGAACCCCAAATTATGGATGAAGGTCAAAAAGGATTGGGACCAAACATTTAGTGAAATCCCGATCAACTACAATGTAAAATTAACAATTAAAGATTATGGAACATCAGGAGGAACAAAAAAGTGAGCCCTCGGATAAACACATTGAATCTTATAGCCCTCATTAAATGAGAAAAATAAACAATTTAAAAACAAGAGGACAAATGCTTGCAAATCATCAGTATTTGTCCTTTTATTTTTTCCTATTTCGGATTCCTGATATCATTAAATTTACACCGTAAATTTAGATTATGGGGATCATTCCCCCCCTTTCTCAAACAAAAAAACCAGAACTTGACCGATTTTGGTCAAATTCTGGTTTTCACTAACTTGGTGGTGTTGGAAATAGGTGTTGTGTTAACAAGTTTTGCATCCAAATGTTCATATGATGCCTAAGCATCCGACCCCCATAGCAAAATGGCACTTTGAATTTCCTTCGGCTCAAAAATCCTAAACTTACTTTCAATCTATAAAAGTATAGTGAAAGTTATAATAGATATTAAAGTAACCGTTACTAATAAGAACAATAACATAATAGACATTGACCTCTTAAGCATACTTTAGAGAATAAAATATGCTTAATATAATCATCATTATTAAAAAAATTTGTTGTGTATATTTCATAAATAATCCTTATCTTGATACTACAGTAAAGACTTATACCCAAGTAACTAAAAAGTGTTCCACCTTTACCTTCATTATGTGCATCCATTCTCTAACCGAGTCCCCCCATAGGCCCACTTACAACACCTGTAAATACACCCGGTCCAAATCCAAGCATTCCCAATGCAGTTATTGCTCCACCTGCAGCTATATTACGCTGTGCTAAACACTGGCTGCAGTATGAGAATTGTTATACCGGTTTTTATCTCCCCACCAGTATCTTTGAATTTTTCATTTTTTTTTGTTTTTAACTGATCCTCATTAATAACAATTTGATTATGTCTTACTTGTTAATTGTACTTGTAATTTTTTAATATTGTATTCTTCCATATATTTTGAGGAATATCTTCATTGATACCTATTGTACCTTAAGAATTGGGTTTGTCTTCATCTCTATAGCTTAACTCCGCACCCAATTTACTTACATACCATTCCGAAGTAATTTCTACATCAGAAACTTGTATAAGTAATACATTCATCAAATTAGCCTCTTTTTATTTGATAAATAAAATATTCTCCATTTATATATATCTCTGCCCTTTGAAACTCTGTTATTCACTCAACTACTGCCCCGATAGGAATAAAGAAAAAACTGCCTTAAAGACAGGCTCCGATCTTAACCTGTTAGTTTAAGTGCAATCCCTGGAATTTAATACAACAAAAAGGTTCTAGTAAATCCACCTTCTAAAATGAATAATCTGACATGTAATTCAATCTGTTTCATCGCTCACTAGAAATTTTATAGTTTTTGCACCATCTCTCGGTTTTCCTAAATCCTTTGACTAAACCAACAAGGATAGCAAATGGCAACTTTGTAAAACCTATGTGAATATTTGTAAAAAATTGTCTAATTATAATATTTAATTACATAGTGAAAGTATAATGAAACTGTAAAAGTGGATGCATCCAATAACTATGTCGGGGGGGGCGGGGTAAAAATATTAAAACAACCTTTAATTGATTAAAAATTGAAAGGAGTTTTAACAATAATGAAGCTAAAAAAATTATTTTTATTAGGGTTACTAGCGTCTGTCTTAGTACCGGTACAGCAAGCAGGAGCAACCGCTTCTAGTCCGATTGCTGTCCAAGAAGGCAAGTCCTTTGAACAGATTCACGCAGAATTGCTCGACCATAGTGAAGATGCACCACTCATGATCCTGGCTCACCGGGGCCAATGGCGTGAATATCCCGAAAACTCGCTTGCAGCAATCAATGAGGCTATTGAAGATGGCGCCGAAATTGTAGAAATAGATGTCCAGCTAACGGCTGATGGTGTACCTGTATTAATGCACGATACGACCGTTGATCGTACTACCAATGGCAAGGGAAAGGTTTCTGACCTCACACTGGCTCAAATTAAGAATCTTCGCCTTAAGGAAGGTCTCGGAGGTAAGACGGCAGCGCTCACCAAGCACAAAATTCCAACGCTTAAAGAGGTCATGCTTGCAGTAAAGGACCGTGCAATCGTAAACCTGGATAAGGGCTGGGAGATCCGGGATAAAATGTACGAGGTTCTCGTTAAAACCGACACAGTAGATCACGGTCTGTTTAAAGGCAGCCCAAATGTTGAAGAAGCAGCCGAATTCATGGCAAAAGATCCAGAAATCCTATATATGCACATTATCCTTGATGACAGCGCCAACACTGTAGGAACGTTCCCGGGCCGTCAGCCGGTCGGTTATGAAATTGTCTTTGATGATCTTGCAGATCCGCAGATTCAGCCAGAGAAGGTGAAACAAATCAAGAAAAATAGCAGGGTCTTAGTGAATGTAATGTGGTATGGCCTTGCTGCAAAATACACAGATGAGGCTTCACTAAGAGATGTAAATCTTGGATGGAAGGCAGTAACAAAGCTTGGATTTAATATGATGCAGACTGACAATATTGGAGCTATTGATTACTGGCGTAATGGAGGCAACATGCGAAACTGGAAGTACGATACCGGAAACCGTACAGTTCGGGTTCAAGCTGAGGACCCTCTTGGCGGTGGACAAGGTACCGGATATTTTGATCAGGACGCCAACCGCTGTAATACAGCCGATCAAGATTCAATTGATGTTTGCGAAATCGATGGAGCTATTGCAGTAAGCCATAACATGGATGGCGAGTGGGCGAAATACAAAGTGAATATTAAGAAGTCAGGAACATATAAAATCTCCGGCAGAGTTTCTGCAGCATCTACCCCGGCTGGCACCATCAACTTGGATTGGGCTGGCGAAACAAGCGGGGAGATCGAGCTGAAAAATACAACTCACAAACGTGCATTCAAACTTCAGAATTTGGAGTACCGCTACCTAAAAAAAGGTACTCACGTATTTACAGTAAAGGTCACAAGGCCAGGTTCCTACAACCTTGATTATATTCAGTTTGATTTGCAGGATTAATTGTAGCCTGTAACACCATTAAGTCCAAGCTTTTTGATAATTTTTAAATACTAGAAGGCAAAATTCGTTCGGTTTTTGGAGTTAGGTGTAGCTTTAATAGAAGGGCATGTTTTGAAAAAGGATTGATCAAAACATGCCCTTCTACTATTTAATTGGATTAGTCATCTAAAAAAGGATTAGTCATTTTTGTGTTCTTTAATCAACTAACGCTCCTGATATCTATAAGACTTATTGTTGAGTTGACAAGTGAAGGAGGGAGTATAGGATGGAGAAGATCATTAGAAAAGATAGAAAAACGCCCCAAAAAAGGCGTTCAGTTTAATCATTTTTATTTATTTTACCGTCGTTCCCCTTGTCAATACCAGTAGCGTTATTAACTATTTGTGGAAACAAGTTTAACCCTTGATCCAAGGCATTCATTGAATCGGCTTTTTGGCCAAGATTTTTTGATTTTTCTTGTTTTTTCATTTTTGTCGCCTCCTAAAATTAGGATTCGTAGTAAATCAAAAAATATTCCAAAGTAATTTTCAAATGATTATGTTGCACAGTTCGAATAAACTATGGAACTTGAACTATTCTGCCCCCATAGTTTGAATAAAGAAAATGCTGCCTTAAAGATAGCTCCGTTCCTAAGCTAACGTAATAGGATAGCTTTTTTTTATAAATAAGCTTGCTAGTTTACATTAGTATGGAGTTAAGAAATGTTTAATTTATTTGCTGCTTATCTTTACTATAGACAATGATTTTATATTCATCATCTTTAATGGTTTTTTTAACCTCTTCCGATTCTAAAAAGTGGAGTTAGTATGTTTCATGGACACAATAAGCCTTGATATAGATGGGAAGGCAGTCGATCCATTCCTGAAGTTGACTTTTGATTAATTTTCGTATTTTTTTGTTTGTCTTTTTTATGGTATCTTGGTTATGATAACAGAGTAATAACAGGAGGGCTGTGGACATGCTGAAAGAAAAGAAGAAAATCGAGGTTATCCAAAAAGTATTAGACAATTGGAGGGGTTTCTTTTTACCTTACCAAATGGCATTACATGAATTAGAAAGTGATTTCAAGGTTATTGACTTAGAGTGGAAAACACAACATGGCTATTCTCCTATTGAACATATGAAAGCACGCATGAAAAAATTAAGCTCTTTGGTGGAGAAAATACAAAGAAAAGAAATTCCTTTAACACAAGAAGCGGTGAGGAATGAAATAAGAGATATTTTGGGTGTTAGAATTGTCACAAGTTTTATTGATGACGTATATTTGTTGAAGGAGCATATCGAGCAACGTGAAGACATTCGAATGATACGCGTAAAGGATTATATTCGGGACCCGAAAATGAGCGGATATAAAAGTTTGCACCTGATTGTAGAAACCCAAGTCATCCTATCCAACGAAATAATATGGGTTCCTGTAGAAATACAAATTCGTACTTCCGCTATGGATTTTTGGGCATCCACCGAGCATAAACTAAACTATAAATATCAAGGCGAGACTATACCTGAGGATGCTCAAAAGCAGCTAATTGAGCTTGCCAAAGCTTCTTCTTTAATGGATAAAGAAATGTCAAAACTAAGAACAAAATTACTAGCCAATTAAGCAAACAATCGTGACACCTTTCTCATTTACAACCTTAAGTCAATCTGACAAATAAAAACACTTAGTCTTAGAATCTAAGGGTTTCATCCTTGTTCCGCAAAACGATCCAGTGAATGAATGTAAAGAACATCCCCTTTCCGGATCATTCGTTTTAACAATTGATATTATTTCCCCACTTGTATCCATACTTTAACGGACGTTAAAAGTAGGTG
The DNA here is from genome assembly GCF_042787975.1 of Peribacillus sp. YIM B13482. Classification (NCBI taxonomy): domain Bacteria; kingdom Bacillati; phylum Bacillota; class Bacilli; order Caryophanales; family Bacillaceae; genus Peribacillus; species Peribacillus sp. YIM B13482. The sequence goes on along the minus strand of NZ_JBHZPF010000044.1, from coordinate 15,327 downwards.
ATTTTATAAAAAAATGTCCCGTTCGGAAAAGTGTACTTAATACTTGCTTTTGTTTGCCAATCCACCATGACCATCGGGCTCTATTTTTTCACCGTTTGATGTACTGCGAAGGCTTTTTCTATCACGCGCCCTCATCCATCAACAAAACAAGCGTAATGAACACGCTTGGCAATATCCATACCAACAACGAGTGTATTTTCAGTTACTTTATTAATTTTTGTCAATGGTCGTTGACACTCATGCATCATACAAGAGGGCTCTTTTTCTTTCAAGACCCCGAACATCCTTCTAACAGGAATGCTGCCCCGATAGTTGCATAAAGAAAAAACCGCCTTAAAGACAGCTCTGATCTTCAGCTAACGCACCCGTTCCCATCCATGAAGCGGCAAAAATCAGCGCTTCACCACAGAGAATGAAAATTGGTCTCTATGTCGATAATGTTTTAATGGCTGGCGAAGAAGGTCGTTGAACTATGGTGCCTTTGAGCCCATCCGTTAGTCTGACTCCGACAACCACGGTGTACCACCGACTGTCGCGCCCTTTATGGGTAGCACTCATGGGAGATTAATCCTTTTTTGGTCGTCGCGCTAGCCTCTACTTAATTTGCTATAATTGGAGGTTTTTGTTTAACGATTTACCAAACTCAATCAGATCACTCATAAGGCTCAGCCTTTTTTTAGAAAGCGTTTTTACTGGGTCTATTTTGTTGTAGTTTTTTCTGGATTCTGAGCTTTTTTAATTTTCATGGGAGTTCATTAAAAAAATCAGTTAATTATTAGACAATAAATTTAGTAAACCACGCAATATAATCTGCCCCTGGAATAAATAATGCTTGAGCTAGTATCGTTCCTAATAAACGAGAAGTAACCATCATAAGAGATACACTCTTGAGATTAAGGTAACTTCCCTTTTGATTTATTACGTCATCCGCAAGAATAGATATTTTAGGGTCAATAAAAATTATAAGTAAAATTGTAGCTATTCCATTTATAAGACCCGATGCCATAATAGCTGTTGTTGCTCTTTCTGGAGCTATTAAAGCAGCATATAACGCTGATAACACTCCAATCGTATAGATTGCAGTTATTACCATATTAATTAAGAACAATCTTATAGGAATATCCCCCAATCTAATATCCTTTAAGTATGAAAACCTTGGTAAATGAATGTGTTTTATCCCACGCTTAATGTATTCGAAAGTTAACCCCTTTTTTATCAAAGATGGAATAGAACCTCTTTCTTCAGCTAAAGAAACAATAGCCCTTGAAAAGATTGCAATAAAAGTAGGAAGTAAAAGAATACCTATAATTGTTCCTAATGTTGATGAACCAATAATGACTCTATATTGGTTTTCAACAAACGCTAGTGTATTTACTTTTGGAGCATTATCAACCAGGCTCCCTGTAAATGGTTGCTGCATCATATTCGCTAATCGAGAAATCATAACCATCACATTAAATAAGGATAGAGCTGAAGCTAACAATCTTACTCTTGCACCAGATAATCTGACTGCATATGCAAGTGTTTCGATAGAATGGATAATAAATATAAATAGAGATATAAGAATTAATTTTTCTGTAAAGAGTTCCAAAATAAATTACCTACTTTAATATATTTCTCCCCATATTACCACATATATTTCCAATTTGTGTTATGGAACTATCCTACCCCGATAGTTTAAGTAGAAACCTTCACAATCTCAATAGAGTAAAGCCTATTTTTACATAAGTGAGATTTCGGTTTTTCCTTTTGCACTAACCGAGTTGCATTCAAATGAATAGAGAAAAACCATCCTAAATGGATGGTTAGTTAATGTTTCTAAGCTACAATAAAATTCACATCTCTAGCGTATATACTGTCAGCAAATAATGAAAAATAAGGAAGGGAGTATAAAAAAATTAGGATGTGTCTCTTGGAAAAATTAGTTTATGTATTAACAGCAGTAAGTGCCATTATGGCTCTAGTGTTTATGGCAGGTTTTCTGGTTGTTAATACAAAGAAAATTAAAAAACTTTGTATAATCACTTCAATTGTTTTCTTTATGATGTTTATAGGTGGTATCCTCATGGAATATTATAAAATTATTTAAAATAGTGAGAATCGAAAGGAGTGCTTCTACTGGCTTATTAGTTTAATTATTTGTTGTATCCAACAACCGGGGATATAGTCGCTCAGGTAAATCCGAATCCCTGGACGTACAGTATTGAATAGCATCCAGAAAATTCAAAAGCTGTTTTTGATGCTGCTGAGCTCAACAGTCCAGTGTTTTTATATTTACATTTAATTTATATAGGATTCCCTTTGGTACCCCAAGTGAATAGGTGATGATATGGCAGTTTATACAAATTATTTTTCACGGAATTTGAAAAATTAGGAGTAGACTTTATATCCATCCAAGATAATATAGATACTTCAACAGCCATGGGCCGTTTCATCTTTTAAAAGATGGCTAGTATGGCAGAACTTGAAAGAGATATCATATCGGAAAGAACACAGGCAGGATTAAAAGCAGCCAGAACCAGAGGAAAGCTTGGTGGACGTCCAAAAACAGATCAGGCAAAACTTGAATATGCTTATGACTTATACCAACAAAAGAAATTGACGGTAAAAGAGATATGCGATAAAACTGATGTTGCTCGAACATTCTTATATAGATTTATAGATAACAAAAACAAATCACAAACTAAGGGTTATTTTTAATGGGACCAGAAATACTTTTATACTAGGCAAGAGATCTTATGTATTTTAAATCAAATAGGTAATTGTAAGCCAAAATGAATTTAATTTCGCTGTAGAGCGTTTCTCAGCATCACATTGCTTAAAAAAGTAGTGTTTTTATATGGTAAAGGGTATGTTTTCACTTTCAGTTAGGTTTGCGATTAGCTTTTATTTATAACCTGACGCTACCCCGAAGAGAAGAAAGTCGCTATACTACCTGCCGATAGTATAGCGACTTTTGGAAATTGAAAGATATTGAATTGTTTATACTGCGAATTAACGAAGAAGTTAGCAGGGTAAAACAATTTATCATTTCAGTTTATTAATTTCGGATTAGGTAATCAAATGCGCCAAGAGATGCGTTTGCTCCTGATCCCATTGAAATAATGATTTGTTTGTATGGGTTATTTGTACAGTCGCCTGCAGCAAATACGCCAGGTACGTTTGTAGAACCGTGCTTATCTGTAACGATCTCACCAAATGGAGTGCGTTCAACGGTGTCGCCTAGCCAATCTGTATTTGGTACAAGACCGATTTGAACGAATACACCTTGTAATTCGATGTGATGAACTTCTCCAGTTTCACGATCGATGTAAGAAATACCTTCTACTTGGTCAGTTCCAGTAATTTCTTTTGTTTGAACGTTCCTTAATACAGTTACGTTAGGTAAACTGTAAAGACGTTTTTGTAATACATCATCAGCTTTTAGTTCTGGCATGAACTCAAGAACAGTTACGTGTTTTACGATACCTGCTAAGTCAATTGCTGCTTCAATACCAGAGTTACCACCGCCGATAACTGCTACGTCTTTTCCTTCGAATAAAGGACCATCACAGTGTGGGCAGTATGCTACACCTTTATTTTTGAATTTAGCTTCACCTGGTACACCAACATTACGCCAACGAGCACCTGTTGCAACGATTACACTCTTACTCTTTAGAACCGCACCGTTTTCAAGCTCTACTTCGATTAAGTCTTTCTTTTCTAAACGCTTCGCACGTTGTAAGTTCATTACGTCGATGTCGTAATCTTTTGCGTGTTCTTCAAGGCTTGCTACAAGCTTAGGACCTTCAGTGTGTTTTACACTGATAAAGTTCTCGATACCCATTGTATCCATTACTTGGCCACCAAAGCGCTCAGCAACAATACCTGTGCGAATACCCTTACGTGCTGCGTAAATTGCCGCACTTGCACCAGCTGGACCGCCACCAACAACAAGAACATCGTATGGATCTTTATCCATGAATTCTGATGCATCTGGACTGCTACCCAGTTTCGCAAGGATTTCTTCAAGTGTAATACGACCACTTCCGAATGATTCACCATTTAAGTAAACAGTTGGTACTGCCATGATGCCTTTGTTTTCTACTTCTTCTTTGAATGAAGCGCCATCAATCATCGTATGTGTAATATCAAGGTTAAGAACGCTCATTAAATTCAGTGCTTGCACAACATCTGGACAGTTATGACAGCTTAGGCTGATATAAGATTCAAAGCGATATTCACCTTGAATGCTTTTAATTTGATCAATTACTTTTTCCTCAACTTTTGGAGCTCTGCCACTAACTTGTAGTAAAGCTAATACTAGTGAATTAAATTCGTGTCCTAGGGGGATACCGGCAAATGTTACTCCAGTATCTTCACCGACACGATTTACACTAAAGCTTGGAGTTCTTTCTAATTCTGTTTTTTCTACTTTGATTTTTGATGACATAGTTGCTAATTCATCTACTAGACCTAGCATTTCTTTAGATGTGTCATCAGATCCTGCACTAACTTTAAGTAGTATATCGCCTTCAATCAGTTGAAGATATTGGGCTAATTGTGCTTTGATATCTGCATCTAGTACCATTTTCATTTTACTCCTTAAATTTTACTTCTTAGATTTTACCTACAAGGTCAAGGCTTGGCTTAAGTGTTGCAGCACCTTCTTGCCATTTAGCTGGGCAAACCTCGCCTGGGTTGTTGCGAACATATTGTGATGCCTTAATTTTGTTAACAAGGATGCTTGCATCGCGACCGATATCGTCTGCATTAATTTCAACAGATTGGATAACACCGTCTGGATCGATAATAAATGTACCACGAGCAGCAAGACCTTCTGATTCAATTAACACGTTGAAGTTACTAGAGATTGTACGTGTAGGATCACCGATCATAATGTATTCAATTTTACCGATAGTTTCTGAGCTATCATGCCATGCTTTATGTGTAAAATGAGTATCTGTTGAAACAGAATATACTTCAACTCCTAAATCTTTTAGAGTTGCGTATTGATTTTGTAAATCTTCAAGCTCAGTTGGGCATACGAATGTGAAGTCTGCTGGATAAAAGCAAACGACACTCCACTTACCTTTTAGGTTTTCTTCTGTAACCTCGATAAAATCACCATTATGGTAAGCTGTTGCATTGAACGGTTTTACTTCTGTTCCAATTAGTAACATAATTAAATTCCTCCTAAGTTTGAATTTTTCGAATTATTAATGGCTTACTTAGTACATATAGTAAATTCTTAATTAACTACAATATTTATAGTTAGATATTAATTTTTATATAATAGTTTTGTTTCATATAGGTAAATACACAACTTTATCAAAAGAAGACTAAAATCTTTGCAGTTTATTATAGCCATAAGCTCTCTTAAACACTTTTAAGAGAAATCACATTTCTTAAGATCGACAATTTTAGTTTTATATTTTATTTTATAACCAAACCAAATACATACAAATAAAATGACACTAATATATGTCGTGAATAAGTCAGCCCATGAAATCTCCATTTTCATAATGCTCTCATATTCTTGCCCCACTATAATAATTATGCATAATATAATTGAAACAATAGGAGCGAAGGGAAACCACTTAGCTTTATAAGGGAGATTACTAATATGTCCTCCTTGTACTATATAAGCTTTGCGAAATCGATAATGACTTAATGCAATACCTATCCAGGCTAGAAAGCCGGAAAGACCAGAAGAGTTTAATAACCACATAAATACTTTTCCTTCACCAAAAAAGGAAGAAAGAAAAGCAAGCATACCTACTAAGGAGGTAACAAGTAAAGCATTGATTGGTACACCATTTTTATTTAATTTCATGAGTGATTTTGGAGCTTTTCCCTCTTTAGCTAAAGACCATAACATTCGAGTAGATGCATACATCCCAGAATTGGCAGCTGATAGAATAGATGTTAATATCACAGCATTCATTACTGACGCAGCAAATACAAGACCAGATTTCTCAAAGACTATTGTAAAAGGACTCATTGAGACATTTTCAATATTGACATTCATTAAATAAGGGTGTGTATATGGAATGAGCAACCCAATTACAAAAATAGAACAAATATAGAAAAGTAAAATTCTCCAAAAGACTTGCTTGATGGCTTTAGGTATATTTTTTTTAGGATCCTTACTCTCTCCAGCTGCAACTCCAATTAACTCTGTTCCTTGAAAAGAAAATCCTGCAATCATAAAAACCGATAGGATACTAAAACCATTAGATGGAAAGGGAGCTTCATCTATGGTGAAATTTTTAAAACCAATAAATTCTCCACCTATAATTCCAATTATGGTAAGTAGTCCTATTAATAAAAAAACTATAATTATTATTACTTTAATTAGCGAGAACCAGAACTCAGCTTCTCCAAATGACTGTGTAGAAAAGTAATTAAGTAATAATATTATGGTTAAGAAAATAGCACTCCATACAATTCCCGGAACAGATGGGAACCAAAATTTCATTATAATAGCAGAAGCAGACAACTCGACTGCTATTGTAATAGCCCACGTAAACCAATAATTCCATCCAAGAGCGAATCCAAGAGCTGGATCTACGAATCTAGAAGCATATGTACTAAATGATCCTGAATCGGGTAAGAATGTGGCCATCTCACCCAAGCTCATCATAAGTAAATAAACCATTATTCCAATTAAAGTAAAGGAAATTAAGGCTCCACCGGGTCCTGCCATTTGAATAGACGTACCACTAGAAATAAACAAACCTGTTCCGATTGATCCACCAATAGCAATCATAGTAAGATGTCTTGTTTCTAATGTTTTTTTTAATGTGTTTGTGGGATGTTCATTGGTTTTATGGATTGCATTGTCTGCACTCGAAGTTACAGTTGCTCTTTCAGAACTCATAATTTCCCCCGTATAGAGATAACATAAACCTTTAGAGATTAGATAAAAATAATATGAATCTCTTTAAAAAATTTATTAAAACAGTCTAAATCAATACAGAACAAATCTGTATATATTGGAACACTCTGAATTTTACAGAGGCTACTAGAAGGCCGGAGGGAATAAAATTCTGCTCTCCGGCTCTAAAGATGTCCAGCTTATTTAAAACTTAAACTCCAACTAAATCCTTGCTGTTTTCATAAATTTCTCCCATAGTTTCATGAGAAATATTTTTAGCTAGATCTTCTTGGGAGGCGTAACTGAAAACTACAACCGTACGACGGGAATCATTCTTTAATGGTGTAACCCTATGCAATGTAGTACCAGCTTTCATAAAGTAACAGTGGTCTTGAGGGACATAGAGACTTTTAATTTCACGATTTTCTAAAACTTCCTTCAGTCCAGATTCTGGGTTTTCTTTATCCCAAACAGTGTCAGGTACATACTCAACTAAAGCACCTTCACCTTCATTAGGAGCTTCAATAACCCAAATTAAAGCGAATGTATAATCATCCCAATGCCATCCGTGTGTATCACCTGTTTTTTGCTGATTATTAATGATAAATTCTTCTGGCTTATATGGGATACGGTGAACCGGTTCATTGTTGTTCAAAAATGTTAAGAAATTTAAAATCACTTCAGATTTAAAGAACGATGGGATCAATTTACCATTTTCAGCAATACTATCCTGATTTACTACATTGAAGTTACGAGGCGTATTACCTGTGGCTTTAATAGTAATATCACGACGTTTTGCATTTTCTGAAAGAAGATATTTTGCTTCAGCAGACATAGCTGCAATTAAAGGTTGAGGCAACATATCATTCATCATTGCTAATCCTTCATTTTTAAACTTCTCTTGAAGTACTAATAAGTAATCTTTTGTAAGTGAGTTGATGTGATTTTCTACAATTGTGTCAAATTGTTTTTGAAATGTCATAATAAATCTCTCCTATTTTTCGAAAAAATATAGTTTATTTATCATCAATTACTTTAATAGCATGTAAACCATTGCTACTTTGTACAGAAAGTCCTAAGTCAATGCAGTAATTTAAGTAATCTGTAATATCTTTAGTAATAACTTCTCCTGGTAAAAGAACAGGTATACCTGGTGGTGTGACAAGTACTGACTCAGCAGCTACTCTCCCAATGGTTTCATTTAAGTCTACATATTTGACTTTTGAAAAGTATGCTTCCCTAGGAGTCATGGCTAATATAGGTAGTGTCAATGCTCTTATAGCACCTTTGCTCTTTGCAATTCGTTCAAGATCAACTAGTATCGATCCGTCCTTAAATCGACTGGCTAATGAACTTAATGCTTGTATCAATTGTTCAATATCAAATTCATCATGACCAATTGTAATAATAAAAAGTATATTATTTACATCTGAAAGCTCAACTTCAATTCTATAGTCGTTTCTCAGAAAATTTTCAACTTCTCTTCCTGTTACGCCCCATTTAGTAACATTTATGCACAGTTTGGTTTCATCTAAAGCAAAACTTGAGCTTGTTCCACTTAAATCTTCTGGTTTTAAGCAAGATAAGCCGTATATTTGATTGATAGCATTTCTTGCAGTACGAGAAAGTGTTATGGCACGATCTAATAGTTGTTCGCCATTTATTGCTAGTTGTTTACGAGCAGCGTCTATGGAAGCCATCAATATATAAGATGCACTTGTAGTGGTAATTAAAGAAAAGTTCTCTTTTACTCTATCTAAATTTATTAATCCCTCACGAACATTAATAATACTGGTTTGAGTAAAAGAACCGCCCATTTTATGCATACTTGAAGAAGCTATATCTGCTCCAGCTTCCATAGCCGATATAGGTAATTCTTTATGAAAATGTACATGTGATCCTTGAGCTTCATCTACAATTACAGGAATTCCTTTTGAATGTACATATTTTATGATTGCTTGCAAATCTGTTACAACCCCATAATAAGTTGGATTGATTATACAAACTCCTTTAGTATCTGGATGCTCTTCCAAAGTTTTTTTAATGTTTTCTAGACTAATTCCATGACAAATTCCATATATAGAATCAATTTCAGGAGAGATAAAAATGGGTATTGCTCCAGATAGGATGAGTCCACTGACAATAGATGCATGAACATTTCTAGGTACAATAATTTTATCCCCAGGATTACAAATACTCATAATCATGACCACATTAGCACTACTAGTACCTTGAACACTGAAAAGAGTATAATCTGCTCCAAAAGCTTCTGCAGCCAACTTCTGTGCTTCATGAATAATACCAGTTGGGTGACGCAAATAATCTAGAGGGGGGATTCCTACTAAATCGAAATCTAATGTGTTTTGTCCTAAAAATGTTTTAAATTCATCATCCAGGCCTTTTCCTTTTATATGACCAGGGGTATGCATCTGTAGATAATTACCATCTATATAGTTTCTCACCCCTGTAATTAATGGAGTGTCATATTGTTTACTCGTATTTGGTAGTAAAGCTTGTTGTGAAATTTGCAAATTCTCACCTCGCCAAATCATTATGGTATGTTTCAAAAGTTAATTAAACCGTTAGTTAACAGATTCCATATGTATAGATGGAAAATTAGTTATTTTGACAATTCTTCTAATCTTTTTATGTGGTGTTTTACATATTTTTTTGCGCTTTCTTCTATTTCCTCATCTGTTACATTATGCTCGGCACCATATAGAGCAAATGTAGGTAAGAATTTCATACCAGTATAAAGACAGGATGCTTGAAAAGGTTTTGTTAACTCACTCATTGTATACTCATTAGCCTCACCAGCTTGATATTCATGTTCTAATACACCTGCAGAGATGGCTAAACTAAATTCTTTTCCATGAAGTTTATCTCCCTTTGATCCGTAGGCAAATCCATATGTTAAAACATCATCAAACCATTTTTTTAATAATGGTGGTGAACTATACCAATAGAAGGGAAATTGGAAAATATAACGGTCATGATTTACTAACAACTTTTGTTCGTGTTCAATGTCAAAATCCCAATCAGGATATTGTTTATACAGTTCATGTATTGTGAAATTTTCAGGGTACTTTTTTAGTTCTTCTATCCAACGTTTGTTGATACGTGATTCTTCGATATTTGGGTGCGCAACAATTACCAGGTTCTTCATAAAAAAACTCCCTTTTCCTAAAAATCAATTTTTTTCCACATGTGTTAGTATGTATGATATAAAATTAAAATAAAAGTAGGTACTTTAAAGTGTTTTAGGCACTTTTAAGTACCTATAAGGAGGATGTTTATGAAAAAGTATAATTTCCCCATTGAAGCAACTCTTGAAATAGTAGGTGGGAAATGGAAGGTAGTCTTACTATGTATTTTAATGAATGGAAAGAAAAGAACCAGTGAACTTAAACGTGCAATGCCTGATATTACGCAAAAAATGCTAACACAACAATTAAGGGAATTGGAGGCTGATGGAATTATTAATCGCACTGTTTATAATCAAATTCCCCCAAAGGTGGAATATTCATTAAGTGACTATGGGAAATCATTGAATAATGTACTAGATTGTATGTGTGAATGGGGCCAAAATCATATTAAAAGAAGCTAAATAAGTAGGGAGATTTATATTGAAAGTCCCTTTGAATTATCAATAAAAGTTCATCACATAATTAAGATAGTTAATAACCCTAACTAGATTATAAAAATTAAAAGGCTTTTAAAATACATAGTTGACATTAATAGTAAAAATATCATATATTTTCTAATGTAGCTTTTTCAGCACTTAAATGTATTTCTTGAGAATAAAAGAAAATAAGGATTGCTAGGCTAAAAATTAATACAAACTTATTCTAATTTGAAGGGGTGTTTGTTTGTGAATGTAAAAGAAAAAATGCAATTAGGAAAAACTTATTGTGGTTTCGATGATGAATTAGTGAGGTCAAGAGAGCATGCTAAAAGGCTGACACGGCTATATAATTTAACTACAGATGCTGATCGGAATAAGCGCAATGTCGTATTAGATGAATTGTTAGGAAAACGAGGGTTAAATACGGTTATTGAGCCTAATTTTCGTTGTGAGTTTGGTTATAATATTGAGGTTGGAGACAACTTTTTTGCAAACTTCGATTGTATTATTTTAGATTGTGGTAAAATAGCGATTGGAAACAATGTTTGGCTTGGACCGAGAGTTCAAATTTACGCTGTAAATCATGCAACTGATCCACAAGCTAGAAAAGAAGGTTACGAGATAGCTGCACCTGTAAATATTGCTAACAACGTTTGGGTTGGAGGAAATACAGTTATCAATATGGGGGTTTCTATTGGTGAAAATAGTATTATTGGTTCAGGGAGTGTTGTGACAAAAGATATTCCAGCTAATGTTATTGCGGTGGGCAATCCTTGTAGAGTAATTAAAATTATAGAATAATTTTTTTGTATAGCCATAGAATGAATATACCTTTAATATATTAGACCTGCAAAAAAGAATCCTCTATATCCTTCAGGATTCTTTTTCTTGTAAGAGTCAACTACTTTTAAATGAACTTTCTATATCATTTAATGTGAAAACTAATTTTTTAGAGGTTGTTTTACTAAAGCTTATGCACAAAAGTAATACAGATCAGCTATTCTTTCATTTAAAGATTATTTGTATAACTATTTCTGATAAAAACGTATACAAAAGTGATTTTTTGTCATCTCTTTATTTTTTATTAAAGTTACGACAATTATCCATTTGTTCAATGTACTGTCTCCCTAATTTCTCTAATAAGTCTTTCTGCCATTCGTTTTCGCCTCTCTTTTTTTTACCTTAAGATTAAGGTTAATCTTAAGCACTCTTTTCACTTTTAAATTTTTCCATTACCTACCTCAGAGAATATGGAGTTTTTAATGCTACAATTATCTTGAGGTGGTAACTTTGTTTATTTCTCCAATGCTATTGCACAAAGCAGAGCAACCCTACGAGGGCGAAGATTTTATAACGGAACTTAAGTTATCAAGACCTTAATTATAAAAAAACCTAATGAATAAAGGAGAGCACAATTAACCATGTATAATATGTACTCTCCTTTTATCTTTTAATGAACTAACGCACCCGTTAGTTCATTAAGGATGCAGTATATAACCTTATTTTAGATTAATCTACTCGATTTTCTCCCAATCACTTCTTAATAGGCTAAATGTAATTAAGTCTTCATAATGGTCATATAACCATTGTCCATCCCGTTTAATTCCTTCTTGAACAAATCCCAATCTTCGTGGAATAGATATACTTTTTAGGTTATTAACTGCAACCTGAATTTCAATTCTATTTAAATCCAACTCTTTAAATAGGTAGTTCACTAATGAACTTACACTCTTAGTTATTATTCCATTCCCTTGTGCTTCTTCTGACAAAAAATAGCCGATACTTGTAGATTTGTTCTTCCAATCAATAAAATGAAGTCCAATCATTCCAACTAATGCTCCATTATATCTAATGCCAGCATCAAAACCATTATTATTGGCATAATTGGTTATCCATATGGGTATGATAGGCTCAAAATCCTGTGCAGATTTTCTTTTATCAACCCAAAGTAGCCATTTTCGTAAATGTTCTCTGTTATTATCTACTAATTTGAATAATTCCTCTTTGTGCTGCTGTTGAAGTAACTCAATTTCTATTTGATTATCTACTTTGAATGAGAACATCTTCACACCACCCAATTTTCACCTATTTTAACACAGGTTTTTATTATATAAAAAGTTCTGTAACTATCCTGCCCCTTTAGTTCATTAAGCAAAAAGGCCACCAAATGGCAGCCACGGATCTCAACTAACGCACCTAGTCAGTTTAAGAATTAAAGTTTAACGCATAAGACCAAAAGGCCCTAAGGATCTTTTTATTTCGGTACATTTATGGTAAACGGAACGGTAAATACTTTTCCGTTTTGTTGGAATTGTCCCCAAATTTTATAGAGACCACTCTTAGGGAAACTCGTCATAAATTTAGCATTTGGACCAGTTGCCTTTTCGTCCATTGGATGAACATGTAAATAAGTTTCAGTATCGCCACTAATTGCTACAACGTGCCCTACTGCCCCTAAATAAGGTTGTAAATTTGTGATAGGCTGTTTCGTTTTAGCATCATTAATCGTGAATGTCATCGTCAAATCCATTCCAGTCATCAAATGGTCAAACTTTAAAGTAACCTCTTTACCATCAACTACTTTTGTTAATTCCTTTTCTTCTGTTAACGGTGTAGTCTTCGCTTTGTTTCCTGCTACTGTCACGACATTCGATTTTACCGTTTTGGAACCTTCCTTAGGCGTAAAATCGGCATAAATTTTATACTCTCCACCAGAAGGGAAATTTGGAGTTACAGTAAATAAACCGTTCCCTTTATATTCAGGATGAATATGGTCAAAATAGGATAAATCTTTGCTAACCACTATTAAATGCATGAGTTTTTCGTGTTCAACCTCAAAATCCTTAATTGGTTTACCATCCTTATTATTTACCTTAATGTCTAATGGTATTTGTTTGCCACTTTCAGGATTTTCTTTAAAGGAAAATTCTACGTTTGTATTGTCTTTTTGGGAAGAGGGTGTCATATCCTCATGATTCATCCTATCATGGTTTGTATCTGTTTGTTTTTCATTTGAGTTTTGGTCCATATTTCCATGATCCATTGAACCATCTTTAGAACAAGCTGCTAAGAATAATGAAATGATTAGTGAAAAAACAGCCATTGTAAGAAATTTTCGTTCCATGGTATTCCTCCTAAAAATTAGTCTATCCGATATCCTATCACAAAAAATTGCAGAAATTATGCATTTTATTTGTTCCTTCACCCTAATTTGTTATTATTACTTCAATTTAGATTACTGTTGGGGTAACTGTTTCTCTTTGGAACTATCCTGCCCCGTTAGTTGCATAAAAAAGGCTGCCTTAAAGGCAGCTCAGATCTTCAGCTAAAGCACCCGTTAGTTCAACTAGAAGAAAAAATCCACTTACATCACTATACAGCTAATTTCGTAAACAAAAAGAGCATTAACCCTTTTGGTCAACACTCTAAAATCGATTTAACATACATTACTAACTAATACATGAAACTATTCGACTATGCCAAGCCTAAATTTTAACATCAATCTTCATTATCTTCTTCTTCATATAAATCGTGTTCACCAATATAAATAGGGCCGTTTGCATAATCAATTCTGATTGGCCATTCATACGGAACGGATAAACGGCTTGCTACACCTCTCCAAAATTTACTCGAATCGGTTTCAAAATCTTGAAACTCTTTTAATAGTTCTTTATATGACGAACCGTCGAATTGTATATTCATTTCCTGCAACCTCATGAAAGCCATATGTCTAATTTCAAGCTCTGCTGCCTTTTCCATTTCTTCTTCAGTTGCCTCTTCGATAATGGTTCCTGGCGGAGGTAAAATAGCGTAGATATTATCTACTTCTTCTACCGTTTCTTGTGCGGGGATCGATTTATTTCGAATCCGATTAAGCATAAAGTCAACTCCTAATGGTTTTCATCTATTATATATAAGTCTATCGAGTTGCGTAAACTAAATACTATTCATGTTGAACTAACGCACCCGTTAGTTCTATAAGACTTATTGTAATGTTGACACAAACTGTTCATCAATTCGGGTTTATCAAATAAAAATAAATAGCTAGGAGATAAATGATAATGTAACCTACAGCGCAAATTTTATATAAAAACATTAAGCAACCCTTTTCACTTCGTAAGAAAATAAGTACTCCAAGAGCAATTATTACAGTGATTATATATAAAGGGCTATATGTTAGTTAAGCTAATAAAGTAGTCGTTGATTGTGCTAAATCGGTCATGTTGCCTCCAAATAAGAGATATAAGGCGCCTCCAGCAACTCCTATTATTGAACTAAAGCACTCATTAGTTCATTGTCTCCCTATGCATTTTAGGTAAATGATTTAATCTTTTAAAATTTTTCTTTAGTAATAAAGTTCCAAATAAATGCAAAAATATAAAACACTGTGAAACAGACAATTAATTTAATTAATTGGTTAAGTATCCACATATTCGATATTTCTACATCTTTCATAGAGTCCAAAACAACATAGATAATAAATATTGTTATAAACGATCTTTTATCCATAAATTCACTTCTTTCCGCCTATAATCACATTTTTTTCAGCATAAGCGAAAAAATATCTATTTCAAACATGAAAATATTCCCATCCCATTGAACTCCCTCAGTTTGAAGCAAATATCTCTCGAATGCTCACTTATTCGCAGGATTTCATAACCCTTGTAATTAGATTTCCGGGTAATTGAATGAGATTAGATCATTTTGGCTTCGTGAAGGCATAGTTAAATAAAGGAGTCAGCTACAACTCCATATTTTACCATATAATGCACATCTCCACGCCGTCCCTGGAGGCTTTCCCTCCCATGTCTCAACGGGTCAATTGCCCTCTCATTCCTTCGTC